>CAYYTN010000047.1:0-12573 GCA_964474495.1 uncultured Chloroflexota bacterium | reverse complement strand
CGCGGCCCCCGGCGGCAGCAGCAGGCTGAACTCCCCGGCCACCAGCCGAATCGCGAACTCCTCCGCCGCGCCCACCGGCCGCAATACCTCAACCCGCGTCCCGGCGTCGATCGCGATGACCTCTCGATCCCGCCCCTCTCCAAAGGCCCCCGCCGCCAGGTCCAGTTCCGGCGTCCACACCCGCCCGATCCGCCGTCCCTGCGCCACCGCCGCCACCACGTCGGTCGCCCGGCGGCTCGAATCCAGCAGGATCACCAGGTCCAGGTCGCCGTCATGGAAGGGCAGCGCCCGATCCAGCAGCGGCTCCGAGTGCCGCGAGCCAACGATCATGAAGTTGCTCCCGGCGGTGGTACGGCCGTAGATCGCCGGGCGCGCCCCGCTCAGCAGCGCATGCACCTGCAACTCGGGAGGCTCGCGCAGCAACTCCGCCACGCCACCCGCCACCGGCGGCACGACAAACGCCAGCGCCACCAACCCCGCGGCCGCCAGCCGGCCCGGTGGCGTCGCGCCGGCTTCGGTGGTCGGGTCCACCGGGCGGCCCAGCCGCCACAGCCACCCGGCCGCCAGCAGGTATACCGCCGCCACGCTCCAGCCCGGCGTACGCGGCACCTGCACGCCGGCCAGCGCGCTGTCGTTGGCCGTCTCGGCGATCCGCAGCAGATACTCGATCGGCGCCCACGCCGACCACGTCACCACCGACATTCCCGGCAACGCCAGCAGTGACCACACCATCACCACAATCCCGGTCAGCATCACCCAAGGCGAGAACCCCACCGCCAGCACGTTCGCCGGCACCGCCACCAGGCTCACCCGCCCGAAGTGCAGGATCAGCAGGGGCGTCACCAGCAACTGCGCCGAGACGGTGATGGCGATCAACTCGGCCAGCACCCGGGGAAGGGCCGAGAGCCGGTCGGCGATGCGCGGCGCCAGCAGCGCCAGCCCGGCCGTGGCCACGAACGAAAGCTGAAAGCCCGGGTCGAACAGGATCCCCGGGGCCAGCAGCACCATCGCCGCCCCGGTCACCGCCAGCGACACCAGCAGATCGCTCTCCCGACCCAGCAGCCAGGCCAGCAGGACCAGCTCGGCCATGATCGTCGCCCGCACCACCGGCGGATCGCCGCCCACCAGGATCGCGTATAGCGGCAGCAGCGCGATCGCCACCCAGACGCCGCGCCGCCCCAGCAACAGACCGGCCGCCCGCCGGATCACGATCGCCAGCAGGGTCACGTTGTAGCCCGAGATCGCGATCAAGTGGATCAGCCCGGAGCCGCGCAGGTCCTGCATCACGGCGGTCGGAATGTCGCTGCGCACTCCCAGCAGGATCGCCGACAGCAGCCCGGCGTGGGGCTCCGGCAGGGCGTCGTGAATCGCGGTGTCCAGGCGTTGGCGCAACGCCGTCAGTCCGCCGCCCACCGTCGGCCGTTCCCGGGTCAGGCCCCGCAGCCAGGCGTTCTCCACCCGGCCGATCGTGCGCCGGCTTTCGTGGTCCGGGTACAGCCGTAGCGTCCCCTCGATCCCCAGGTAGGCGCCCTCGAAATAGGCCGGCGAGTAGTTGAAAGCGTGCACCCGATCGCCGGCCGCGGCCACCGCCGGAAGCGGGTTCCCGGCCTCGTCGATGCCAGGCTCGACCGATTCAATTTGAAGCAGCATCGGCGAGCGGTCCAGCCGACCCGGCGCGCGGATCACCGTCGCGGTGGCCGAAATCGCCGCCCCGTCGGCGGCGGCCGCCCCCGGCTGCGTTGCCCGGTGCGCCCCGGCCCGCACCATCCCGAGGCTCAGCGCCAGCAGCGCCAGGCCCACCAGGACGAAGCTACGCGGCGCCCCACCACGACCGCTCCGGCCAGCAGGATCTGCACCTGGACTCCCTCGTTGCGCCCGATCTGGCGACCCGGCCATGCTACGGCAATTCCCGCCCGCGCCGTCCCTGGCGACCGATTCCCCGAGCCCGGATCGCGCCCCATCGTCTAGAATTGAGTCAAGAGGGCCTTCCCGTAACCACACTGGAGCAGCGCATGTTCGCGACCATCGGCCGCACCTGGGACATCATGAAGATCTGCTGGACCGTGCTTCAGAAGGATCGCGAGCTAATCGTCTTCCCGATCATCTCCGGGATCGCCATGCTGATCCTGGCCGGCATCACCTTTGGGGTCGGCTCGGCCACCGGCGCTCTCGAGCGCGCCGAGGCCGCCGGTAGCAGCCAGTCCGCCGCCGCCCTCCAGACCGCCGATTACGCGCTATTCGCCGGCATCTATTTCGTCGGCTCGTTCATCGTCATCTACTTCAACACCGCCCTGGTGGGCGCGGCGATGATCCGCATCCGCGGCGGCGACCCGAGCGTCTGGGACGGCCTGGCCATCGCCAACGCCCGCCTGCCCGGCATCATCGGCTGGGCCATCGTCACCGCCACCGTCGGCCTGATCCTGCGCGTGCTCCGCGACCGTCTGCGCGGCAACATCATCGGCCAGATCCTGGTCGCCATCGGCGGCAGCATGTGGGCCTACCTGACCTTCATGGTCATCCCGGTTTTGATCGTCGACAACGTCGGCCCGATCGAGGCCATCAAGCGTTCCGGCAGTCTTTTCAAGCGCACCTGGGGCGAGCAGTTCACCGCCAACTTCGGCTTCGGCATCATCAGTTTCTTTGCCGTTATCGTCGCCGCCATCCCGGCCTTCCTGCTCTTCTTGATCTCCCCGGTCGCCGGTATCGCCCTTGGCGTCGTCACCGTCGGCACCGTCATCGCCACCGTCGCGGCCCTCGAGGGCATCTTCAAGGCGGCGCTCTACGAATACGTCGTCGAGGACGTGGTGGCCGAGGAGTTCTCCACCGACCAGCTAGGCGGCGCTTTCGTCCCCAAGGGCGCCCGCTAGGTCCCTTCGGGACTTTCACTCGCCGGCCGTCGATGGCCAGCGCAAAACGTTCGACCCTAACCAGCGCCAGCCGCGTCCTCCCCTACAACTCCCCCGCCGCCTTGACCGCCTTGCTGTAGTACAGGTCCGAATCGGGGTCGTCGATCCAATCCAACTGCCCGCTCCGCTCGTAGCCCAGTCCCTCGAACAGTCGCTGCGCCGCCCGGTTCGAGCGGTTGGTCGAAGTAAACAACCGCGGCGGTGACGCCAGCTTCTCCGCATAAAGCATCAGCGCCGTCGCCAGACCCTGCCGCCGGTAGTCCGCCTCCACCCACAGCAGCCAGACCATGCCCCGCCCCCACAGGTGGTCGTCGGTGATCACGCTGCCGGCGAATTCGCCATCGATCAGCGCCAGGTACATGCCGCCCAGCGGCAGCACCTGTTCGATGAACGCCCGGTGCCGGGGCGTCTCCCCGGCGATGTAGCGCCGCAACGCCGGCATTGCCGCCAGGTCGGCCGGCACCCCCGGTCGGATCTCCATCAGTCGCCCTCTTCCCGGAACGGGCTGCCGGCCAGCCGGTAGCGCAGGAACACGTGCCCGCCCATCGTTTGCGTCTCCAGCAACCGCAGGTCCGGCAGCCGGTCGGCGCGATATGGCTCCCGGCCCTCGACCGCCGTTCGCGGTCGTGCTTCGCCGTACATCAGCGGCGACACGGTCAGAAGGTAGTCATCCGCCAGGCCCCGCGCGATCACCGCGTGATTCAGCGTCGGCCCGCCCTCGCACACCAGTCGCCGCACCCCGCGCTCGCTGCCCAGGTGCGCGTACACCGCCGCCAGGTCCACCGCATCGCGCCCCAGCCGCACCACCTCCGCCACATCCTCCAATCCCGCCGGCGGCATCGCCGCCTCCGGCATGAACACCAGCGGCCGCAGCGGGTACTCCGAATACCGAAACATCACCCCGGCCGGGTCCACGCGGCCGGAATTGGTCACGACCGCCATCAGCGGCGGGCCGTCGTGGCCCAGTTCCCGGCGCGCCTGCAGGATCGTCGGGTTCATCAAGTTGCGATCCAGGTTGATGCCGACGGTCTTCGCCCCGCGCAGCACCGCATCGAAATGAATCCGCAGGCGGCGATAGGTCTGCTGATCCTCCCGGCCGCCCACCCGCGGGTAGTCCGAAGTGGGCGGGGTGATCGCGCCGTCCACGGTCATCACCATCGTGATCGCCGCGAACGGTCGCCCGCCGGTTCCGCTGGGGAACGTAACCCCGTCGTAAGCCCCGGGCCCGGTGAAGAAATCGTCGGCGGTCACGGCGGCTCCCTGGCGCTGGTCCCGCGGGCCCCGCCGCGAGTTGCCGCGCATCCTACCCCACGCCGACGGCCTGCATTGCGCTCCGCGGGCCCAATCGCCGTATCCTTGGCCCCGGTACCCGCGTCAATCCCCGGACCCTGCGCCCTTTGCCCAACCAGCTCGCC
Organism: uncultured Chloroflexota bacterium; assembly: GCA_964474495.1. Taxonomy (GTDB): domain Bacteria; phylum Chloroflexota; class UBA11872; order UBA11872; family VXNJ01; genus JASLPR01. Next base: position 8,252 of record CAYYTN010000047.1, on the reverse strand, counting down.
ACCGAATCCAGCCCCTACCTGCTGCAGCACGTCGATAATCCCGTCGACTGGCACCCCTGGGGCGATGCCGCTTTCGAGCGCGCCCGCGCCGAAGACAAGCCCATCTTCCTGAGCATCGGCTACTCGGCCTGCCACTGGTGCCACGTCATGGCCCATGAGTCCTTCGAGGATCCGGCGATCGCCGCGATCCTCAACCGGCACTTTGTCTCCATCAAGGTCGACCGCGAGGAACGCCCCGACATCGACGGCATCTACATGCAGGCGGTCGTCGCCCTCACCGGCCAGGGCGGCTGGCCGCTCAGCGCCTTCCTGACTCCCGCTGGCGTTCCTTTCTGGGGCGGCACCTACTTTCCGCCAACCGCCCGCCAGGGCCTGCCCTCTTTTCGACAGGTTCTCGACTCGCTGGCCGACGCTTACGAGACCCAGCGCGAAGAAGTAGTCGACTCGGCCGTCCGCATCGCCGCGATCCTGCGCGCCGCCGCCGCGCCCGAGCCCGACGCCGCCGGCGAACCGAGCCATTTCCTGCTCAACACCGCCCGCCAGCGCCTGGTCACCGCCGTCGATCCCGACAACGGCGGCTGGGGCGGCGCGCCCAAGTTCCCCCAACCGATGGCGCTCGATTTCCTGCTGCGCTACTACCACCGCACTCGCGACGCCTCGGCCCTGGAAGTCGCCGACGCCACCCTGCGCCACATGGCCGCCGGCGGCATCCACGATCAACTCGGCGGCGGGTTCCATCGCTACACCGTCGATGCCGTCTGGCTGGTCCCGCACTTCGAGAAGATGCTCTACGACAACTCGCAACTGGCCCGCGTCTACCTGAAGGCCTGGCAGATCACCGGCGCCGCCGAGCATCGCCGTACCGCCGAGTCAGTCCTGGACTTCGTGGCCCGCGACATGACCGCGCCCGGCGGCGGCTTCTACAGCACCCTCGACGCCGACACCGACGGCGAGGAGGGCCGCACCTACGTCTGGTCATCCGGCGAGATCGAGGAAGCCCTGGGCGAGGACGCCGCCCACTTCGCGCGGGCCTACGGGGTGACTCCCGGCGGCAACTTCGAGGGTCACAACATCCTTCACCGGGCCGTTCCGGCCGAGGCCGTCGCCGCCGAAGCCGGACTCAGCCTCGAAGAGTCGGAGCAGCGCCTCGCCGCCGGCCGCGCCCGCCTGCTCGAGCTGCGCGACCGGCGTCCCCAGCCCGGCCGCGACGAGAAGGTCATCACCGCCTGGAACGGCCTGATGCTGGCCGCCTTCGCCGACGCCGGCCGCTTTCTGCAACGCGACGACTACCTGCAGGTCGCCCGCCGCAACGCCGACTTCCTGCTGTCCGAACTCGTAACCCCCGAGCGCCGCGTCTTCCGCACCTGGAAGGACGGCCGCGCCCGCCTCAACGGCTATGTCGAGGACTACTCGCACACCGTCGAGGGCCTCCTCGCACTCTACGAGGCCACCTTCGACGAAACCTATTTCGTCGCCGCCCGCGAACTCGCCGACCAGATGGTCGCGCACTTCGCCGATCCCGACGGCGGGTTCTTCGAGACCAGCGACGACCACGAGGAACTCATCACCCGGCCGCACAGCCTGCGCGACAACGCCACCCCGTCCGGCGGCGCCGTCGCCGCCACCGTCATGCTGCGGCTGGCTTCGCTGACCGGCGAATCCGCCTACCGCGAGGGCGCCCTGGCCGCCGTTTCCCGCATCGCCACCGCCATCGAGCCCCACCCCACCGCCTACGCCCAGTGGCTCGTGGCCCTCGAGCACCACTTTTCCGACGCCCACGAAATCGCCGTGATCGGCGACCTGGACCTGCCCGCCACCCGGGCGCTGCTGGATGTCGTCAACCGCGGCTTCCGACCTTCGCAGGTGCTGGCCGCCGGGCCGCCGGTCGACATCACCCCGGTGCCGTTACTGCGCGGTCGAGGGGAGGTCGGCGGCGCCCCGACCGCCTACGTCTGCCGCGATTTCGTCTGCGATCTGCCGATCGTCGATCCGGAAGACCTCGCCGCCCGCCTCAATCCCTAGCGGCCGGCCACAGGCCGGTTTCTTGCCGGCTTCGCTGGGGGCGTCGCCGCCGGGCTTGCTCGGATCCTCGTCGCTGTCGTCGCCACTCTCTTCACTGGTTTTGTCACCCGCCGCCAAACCCACCAACTCCAACATCCGCCGGCGTTCCCCCGCCCCCAGTTGCCGCGTCTGCCCGGTGGCCAGTTCGCCCAGCTCGATCCCCGCCAGCCGCACCCGTTGCAGCCGCCGCACCCTGTGGCCGCATTCCTCCAGCATCCGCCGAATCTGCCGCTTCTTGCCCTCCTTCAAGACCATCCGCAGCACGCCGTCGCCGGCCACCTCGACCGGCGCCGTCCGTCCCTCCTCCAGTTCCACCCCCTTGCGCAGCCGCTCCAGCGTCTCCGCGTCCGGCGATTTGTCCACCGTCACCCGGTATTCGCGTTCGTGCTCGTAGCGCGGGTGCATCAGCCGGTGGGCCAGTTCGCCGTGATTGGTCAGCAGGATCAGTCCTTCCGAGTCCCAATCCAGGCGGCCCACCGGGTAGAGCCGCAGCCGGCGCAGATTTGGCGGCAGCAGGTCGATCACCGTCCGCCGCCGGCGCTGATCCTGCACCGTCGAGAGCACCCCGCGCGGCTTGTTCAACAGCACGTAGGCCTGCTTTTCCACCAATCGCGCCGGTTTGCCGTCCAGCGTCACCGCTGCCGTTTCCGGGTCCACCTTCACGCCCATCGCCGTCACCTCTTCCCCATCCACCGTCACCCGTCCGTCGGCGATCGCCCGCTCCATCGCCCGGCGCGAACCCCTGCCCGCTCGGGCTAGAAAGACTTGCAGTCGTAGCTCCTCGGCCATCACGCCCGCGCCGACCGCAATGAAGCCCCGTCCGGCTCAACCGCCCCATCCAGCCGCTCCACCCGGCAGGCGCAAATCTTGTACTCGGGGATGCGCGAGACCGGATCCAGGGCGTCGATCGTCAGCAAGTTCGCCGCCGCCTCCGCGAAATGCCAGCTCATGTACACCGTCCCCGGGCTCACCCGTTTTGTGATCCACGCGCGGCACTCTAGCGCACCGCGCCGGCTGCTGACCCGGACCGGCGCGCCGCGGGCGATCCCCTGCGCGTCCGCGTCGTGCGGCGATATCTCCAGCAGCGCCTCCGGGTACAGCTCTTCCAGTCCCTCGACCCGCCGGGTCATCGACCCGGTGTGCCAGTGGTAGAGGACCCGCCCGGTGTTGAAGATCAGCGGGTATTCGGCGTCCGTCGGCTCGGTCTCGGCGCGGTAGTCCACCGGGTGCATCCGGCCGCGGCCGCTTTCGGTCGGGAAGCGCTCGCCCCACAGCCACTCGGTCCCCGGATGCGCCGCCGTCGGGCAGGGCCAGCGCAGCCCGCCCTCGGCATCCAACCGGGCGTGGCTCATCCCGGCGAAGTCCGGCGTCAGCCGGGCCATCTCGGCAAAGATCGCCGCCGCATCGCCCTCCATCCGGTGTCCCATCCGCCCGGCCAGGTCCGCCAGTATTTCCCAGTCGGCCCGCGCCTGTCCCGGCGGATCGAGCAGCGGCCGGACCCGCTGCACCCGGCGGTCGGTGTTGGTGTAGGTCCCGTCCTTTTCCGCCCACGACGTCGCCGGCAGCACCACGTCCGCCACCGCCGCCGTCTCGGTCATGAAGATGTCCTGCACCACCAGGAAATCCAACTGCTCGAAGACCTTGCGGGTGTGATTCAGGTGCGGGTCCGACAGCAGCGGATTCTCCCCCATCACGTACAGCCCGCGCAGTTCGCCCCGCCCCGCCCCGACCACCATGTCGGTGCTGGTCAGCCCGGATTCCGCCGGCAGTTCGACGCCCCAGGCCTCTTCGAACAACCCCCGCACCGCGTCGTCCTCCACCGCGCGATACCCGGGGAATACATTCGGCAGCGCCCCCATGTCGCTGGTCCCCTGCACGTTGTTCTGGCCGCGCAGCGGATTCAGCCCGGTCCCGCGTCTTCCCACGTTCCCGGTCGCCAGCGCCAGGTTGACGATCGCCAGGCAGGCCTCGGTGCCGTGGGTGTGCTCGGTCAGGCCGAGGCCCCAGTAGAAGCCGGTCTTCGCGGCCGCGCCCAGCATCCGCGCCGCCCGTTCGATCGATGCCGCCGGGACGCCGGTGATCTCCTCCGCGTACTCCGGCGGATGCCGTTCGGCGACCGCCCGGACCTCCTCAAATCCCTCGACTCGCCGGGCGATGAAGTCGTCGTCCACCGCGCCGTCCCGGATCAGGCAGTGCAGCAGCGCGTTGTACAGCGGCACGTCGGTGCCGGTCCGCGGTTGCAGGTGCAGATCGGCGAACTGCGTCAACTCGATCCGACGCGGATCGGCCACGATCAGCTTCGCGCCGGCCCGGACCGCCGCCTTGATCTTCAGCGCCGTGATCGGGTGCGTTTCGGTGGTATTCGACCCGGTCACCCAGATCAGGTCGTTCTCGGCGATCTCATCCAGCGAATTCGTGCCCGCTCCGGCGCCGATGGACATCCCCAGCGCCGCCACCGACGACGAATGGCACAGCCGCGCACAGTTGTCGACGTTGTTGGTACCCAGCACCGCGCGGGCGAATTTCTGCAACTGATAGTTGTCCTCGTTCAGGCACTTCGACGAGCCGAACATCCCCAGCGCGTCGGCCCCCGACTCCGCCCTGATCTCCCCCAGGCGCGCCGCCACCAGATCCAGCGCCACGTCCCAGGACACTTCTTTCCAGCCGTTGCCGTCGCGCACCAGCGGCGCGGTCAGCCGCTCCTTCGACTCGGCGAACTCAAACCCGTACCGCCCCTTCACGCACAGCCAGCCCCCGTTCACCGGGCCGTCGGGGTCCGACGTGACATGGGTGATCTTGTCCCCGCGCAGGTGCACCTCGAGCCCGCAGCCGACCCCGCAATACCCGCAGGTAGTCGCCACCGTTCGTTCCTCGGGAGCCAACTCCGTCTCGCCGAGTTCCCACAGCGCCCGCGGTTCCAGCGCCCCGGTCGGGCAGACCTGCACGCAGTTGCCACAGAACACGCAACTCGACTCCGCCATCCCGATTCCGTCGAAGGTCCCGATGATCGACGACGCGCCCCGCCCCAGCGACTGGATCGCGAAGGTGTGCTGCACCGCCTCCCCGCAAACGTCGGTGCAGCGCCAACAAAGCACGCACTTCTCGTAGTCGCGGACGTAGAACGGATTGTCAACGATCGGCGCGGTTCGTTCGGCCACGTCAGCATCAACTTCCACCCCGTACTCTTCCATCAAATCCAACACTTCCGGCGCCGCGCTCAGGTCCACCCCCGCCAGGTCGCCCAGCACCCCCCGCCGCACCGCCCGCGCCGGCTCCGCCTGAGTTTCGATCCGCATCCCCAGCTCCACCGGGCTCCGGCACGCCGCCAGCAGCGCTCCGTCGCCATCCTCCCGCCAGACCGTGCACAGGCGGCAACTGCCCGAGCCGTCCAGCCCCTCGTAGTGGCAGAGCGTCGGGATCGCCACGCCGGCGTCCCGCGCCGCCTCCAGCACCGTCGTGCCTTCGAGCACCTCAACCGCCGACCCGTCAATGCGCAGCTTCACCGCCAACCGTCCGGCCTCCCTTCGCACCCGCGCGTCGCCGAAAGCATCAATCCCACTGTACGCGGCCCGCCGCCCCGGGCGATACTGGATAGATGAAGATCCTCGCCGTCGCCGACCAGGAATGCCGCGCTCTCGGAGAGCATTTCGACGCCGACCGCTGGCGCGACATCGACCTGGTCCTGGCCTGCGGCGACCTGAAGCCCGACTACCTGGCCTACCTCGCCGATCGTTTCAACACCCGCGTGCTGTACGTGCGTGGCAACCACGACCGCGACTTCGGCAGCGAGCCGCCCGGCGGCTGCGAAGACATCCACGGCCGGCTGGTGCACCACCGCGGCATCCGCATCCTCGGCATCGAGGGCTCCATCTGGTACAACGGGCACCGGCGTCCAGTACCGCGAGTCCCAGGTCGCCCTCAGCGCCCTGGCCCGCCGCTACATGCTGTGGCGCTCCGGCGGCATCGACATCGTCGTCTCGCACTCGCCGCCGCGCTTCTGCGCCGACGCCTTCCAGCTCTGCGAATCGCCGGTCGGCGACCATGCGCTTTGCCCCTACCGTGACCGCCCCGGCGCCGAATGGCAGAATTGCCCGGAGGCCTCCGACCGCGCCCACTGGGGATTCAAGACCTTTCAGCAGATGATCGAGCGCTACCGACCCACCTACTGGATTCATGGTCACACCCACGCCGGCTACGGAATGGCCGACCGCTGGAAGCAGGTCGGCGACACCGCCATCGGCGACGCCTACGAGCAGCTGGTCTTTGAATACCCGGCCCCGGCGGGCGCGGGCGAATGAGCGCCACCGCCACCGACGCCGCCTTCCTGACCATCGAAGCCGCCGCCCCGCTCATCGCCGCCGGCCGCCTCTCGCCGGTCGAACTGACCACCGCCGTCCTCGACCGCATCGCCGCCGCCGACGCGCTGGCCCCGGCCTACACCACGGTCCTGCGCGAATCGGCGCTCGAAGAGGCGCAACGCGCCGAAGCCGATATCGCCGCCGGCAAATACCGCGGCCGGCTGCACGGCATCCCGGTCGGCGTCAAAGGCATCATCGACATCGCCGGGCTGGTCACCCACGCCGGTTCCCGCGCCTGGTCCCCGGAGCCGGCCGCCGCCGACGCCGAAGTCGTGCGCCGCCTGCGCGCCGCCGGGGCCGTGCTGCTGGGCGCCCACCACCTGTACGAATTCGCCATGGGCGGCACCGCCGCCAATCCGCACTTCGGCACCCTGCCCAATCCCTGGGACGCCGGTCGCATCCCCGGCGGATCGAGCAGCGGCTCGGCCGTCGCCGTCGCCGCCGGGCTGGCCACCGCCGCCCTGGGCACCGACGCCAACGGCTCCATCCGCGAGCCGGCCGCCTTCTGCGGCGTCACCGGCGTCAAGCCCACCTTCGGGCTGGTTTCGCGGCGCGGCAGCATCGAGATGTCACCCTCCACCGAGCACATCGGCCCGCTGACCCGCTCCGCCTACGACGCCGCCGCCGTGCTCGAGGCCGTCGCCGGGCACGACCCGGCCGACCCCCACAGCCTCACCGTTCCCGCGCCCGATCTCACCGCGACCATCCGCGCCGGCATCCGCGGGCGCCGCATCGGCCTTCCCGACGACTTCTTCTTCGAGGACCTGCACCCCGACGTCGCCGCCGCCATCGACCGAGCCCGCGCGGTCCTCACCGATCTCGGCGCCAGCTTCCACCACGTGCAAATGCCCTGGGCCGGGGTCGCCGACGAAGTCTGCGGCCGGCTCACCCGGATCGAATCCGCCAGCTTCTTCATGCGCCACCTGAGCCTGCCGGATGTCGCGGCGAAGCTCGGCGGGCTGCTGCGCAGCCGCTTTGCCGAAGGCATCTCGCCGCCCGGTGCTGACCTGCACGAAATCTCCGTCCTGCGCGCCGGCATGCGCCGCGCCGGCGAGGTCGCCTTCAACGGCATCGACCTGCTCCTGACCCCCTCCACCCGCCGCACCGCCGGTCCGATGCCGCTCGGCCACCCGCTCGACGACGGCGGCGCCAAGTTCACCCGCGTCTTCGCCTTCACCGGCCAGCCCTCCATGACCATCCCGGCCGGCTTCGATGGCGACGGGCTACCGATCGGGATCGCGCTCACCGCCCGCCGCCGGCGCGAGGATCTGCTGTTCCGCGCCGGCTATGCATTCCAGCAGGCCACCGACCACCACGACGGTCTCCGACCGCCCTTTCTCTAGCGGCGGCCTCAGGTCGTCGCCTCTTCAACGCCCTCGATCGCTCCTGTGCTAACTTCGCCACGCCACCTCCCGGAACCGCGAAGGACCCCATGAGCGACGCCGACCTCTGCCACCTGGACCTCAGCGAAATGGCCGCGTCAATCAAGTCCGGCGGGTTGTCCCCACTGGAGCTCACCGAGGCCCACCTGGACCGCATCGCCGCCGCCGGGCCCTTCGCCAGCGCCTACCTGGAGGTCTACGCCGAGGCGGCTCGCGCCGAAGCCCACGCCGCCGCCGACGAGATCGCCAACGGCAACTACCGCGGCCCGCTGCACGGCATCCCGGTGGCGCTCAAGGACCTGTGCGACATCAAGGGCCGCCGCACCACCGCCGGGGCGGTGGTGCTTGACGAGACCCCAAAAACCGAGGACGCCGAGGTCACCCGCCGGCTCAAGGCCGCCGGCGCCGTCATCCTGGGCAAGACCGCCCTGCACGAATTCGCCATCGGCGG
>CAYYTN010000046.1:12202-12654 GCA_964474495.1 uncultured Chloroflexota bacterium | reverse complement strand
CCGGCGAAGACGACGCCGTAGACGTCGTGGGCGGTTTCGCGGCCGATCAACTCCTTGCGCACGTCGGCGGCGACGCGTGCCGGATCGCGGTCCAGCGGATCGCCGTAGCCGCCGCCGCCCGGGGTGTAGAGGCGGATCAGGTCGCCGGGGTTCAGGCGGATGCCGCTGTCTTTGATCTGGTGGCGCGGGATGTAGACCTCGTCGCCGCGGATGAACTCGATCCGGCAGTTGGCGGCGTCGCCGCCGCCGTGGATGCCGCGGGGCGCGAAGACGCCGCGATCGCCGATGACGGAGGCGGTGCCAACGCCGCGGGTAAACTCGGTCTCGATGATAGCGCCGAAGCCGCCGCGGTACTCGCCGGGGCCGGCGGATTCCTCGCGGATGGCGAACTTGCGGATGCGCACCGGGTAGCGCTGCTCGTATAGCTCGACGGGCTGCGAGCGGGCGACGCT
>CAYYTN010000046.1:0-12192 GCA_964474495.1 uncultured Chloroflexota bacterium | reverse complement strand
GATGATCGGGGCGCCGTAGATCAGGCCGTCGCCCTCGTGATGCCCGCCGTAGCCGCCGCCGTTGAACATGTACATGACGTAGGGGCCGACCTGCTCGTCGATGCCGCCGATGGACTGGTTGGTGATGGTGCCGAAGATGCCGGCGCCGCCGCGCTCCGGCACGGCCAGTTCCAGGGCGCCCATGACCACGTCGCCGACGCGCTGCGAGACCTCCGAGGAGCAGCCGGCGACGGGTGCGGGCAATTGGGCGTTGAGGAAGGTGCTCTCCGGAATGTCGATAGTGAGCGGCTTGAAGCAGCCGGCGTTGACCGGGACTTCGGGGTAGATATGCCGGAAGCCCAGGTAGCAGGCTGAGGTGGCGGCGCTGACGACGCTGTTCATCGGCCCCTGGCACGGCGGCGAGCTGCCGGAAAAATCCAGGTGGGCGTCGCTGCCGCGGACGGTCATCTTGAGGTTGATGCTCAGCGGTTCGTGGCCGATGCCGTCGTTGTCCATGTGGTCGGTGTACTCGTAAACGCCGTCGGGTATCTCGTCCAGGTAGGAGCGCATCTGGGTCTCGGAACGGTCTTTCAATTCGGCGATGCAGGCCCGGATGGTGTCGGGTCCGTAGCGATCCAGGAGCTTGCGCAGGCGGCGCTCACCGACTTCGAAGGCGGCCAGGTGGGCCTGGATGTCGCCGCGCCGTTCGCGGGGCACGCGGATGTTGGCGAGGACGAGTTTCAGGAGGTCTTCGTTGAGGACGCCTTTGCGAAACAGCTTGACCGGCGGGATGCGCAGTCCCTCCTGGTAGACCTCGGTGGTGCTGGAGGCGAAGCCGCCGGGGACCATGCCGCCGATGTCAGGCCAGTGGCCGCGGTTGGAGAAGAAGACGAACAGCTCGCCGTCGTGGAAGAAGGGCTTCACCATGCCGACGTCCATCAGGTGGGTTCCGCCGGAGTAGGGATCGTTGACGAAGAAGAAGTCGCCCTCGTGGATGTCGTCGCGGTCGACGGCGCGCAGGACGGCCTGGGTGGTGAACTGCATTACGCCGATGAAGAGGGCCAGGCCCCAGCGTCCCTGGGCGACGACCTCACCGGTGTCGGCTTCGTAGATGCCGTTGGCGAAGTCGTTGGCCTCGGAGATGACCGGCGAAAAGGCGGTGCGCTGCATGGTCAGGTCCATCTCTTCGGCGATCTGTTCGAGTCCGCCGCGCACGACCGCCAGGGTCAGGGGATCGACGCTCATGAGGCCCCCTCGATGATGAGGCAGCCGTTGGGATGGACGCGGGCGACGGTGCCGGGTTCGAGGACGGTGGTGGCGTCGGACTGCTCGATGACGGCGGGTCCGGTGAGTTCGGCGCCGGCGGGGAGCTTCTCGCGTTCGTAGATCGGCGTATCGAGGAAGCCGTCCGCGAAGTAGACCGGGCGGGTTTCTTTGCGGGCGGTGTCGAGGGAGCCGCCGGACGCGGCGGCGCCGGGCATCTCGAGGCCGGGTCGGACGCCGATGACGGCGGTGCGCAGGGTGCGGATGCGCACCGGGCCTTCGTTGAGGTTGTCGCCGTACTGGCGGGCGTAGGCGGTTTCGAAGGCGGCGCGGATGGCGGCGCGGTCGGAGGCTTTCGCGGGCAACGGGGTGAGGACTTCGTGGACCTGGCCGTCGTAGACCATGTCGGCCTCGTAGCGGACTTCGATGCCGGCCAGGTCGATCGCCTCGCGCTTGAGCATTGCCCGGCCCTCGGCCTCGTGCCCGGCGAAGACCCGGTAGATCGCCTTGAGTTCCAGGTCTTCGAGCTTGTCGTTGAGCGTTTGGACGAAGTCGTGGCGGGCGTCGGCGGCGATGCAGCCCAGGGCCGAGGTGATGCCCGGCAGGGGCGGGATGACGGCCCGGGAAAGCTCGAGTTCGCGGACCAGGGCGTCGGCGTGCAGGGGGCCGGCGCCGCCGTAGGCGACCAGGGCGAAGTCGCGCGGGTCGTGGCCGCGCTCGACGGTGCGGCCGCGGATGCTGCCGGCGATCTTGCTGTTGGCGACCTGCAGCATGGTCCAGGCGGCTTCGGTGACGTCGAGGCCGAGCGGTTCGCCGATCTTCGCGGCGATGGCGCGTTCGGCTGCCTTGCGGTCGAACTCCCAGCCGGACTCGCGGCCGATGGGGTTAGCGGCGCCGATGCGGCCCAGGACCAGGTTGGCGTCGGTGACGGTGGGCTCGGTCCCGCCCTGGCCGTAGCAAACCGGGCCGGGGGCGGCGCCGGCGCTCCGGGGGCCGACCTGCAGGATGCCGGCGCGATCGATCCAGACGATGCTGCCGCCGCCGGCGCCGGCGGAGCCGATATCGAGCATGGTGGTGCGCATCGGCAGGCCGTATTCGAGGCTGATCTCGCGGGCGGTGGCCGAGCGGCCGGCTTCGACCAGGGAGATGTCCAGGCTGGTGCCGCCGATGTCGCAGGTGATCAGGTTGGGTTCGCGGAGGCTCTCGCCGAGGCGCTGCGCGGCGATGACCCCGGCGGCGGGGCCGGAGAGGATGGTGTTGACGGAGAAGCGGCGGGCCATCTCCTGCGACATCAGGCCGCCGTTGCTCTGCACCAACAACAGGTCTTTGTCGTAGCCGGCGGCGCCGAGTTTTTCCATGAGCCCGGCCAGGTAGCGATCGAGGATCGGCTGGACGTAGCCGCTGAGGGCGGCGGTGCTGGTGCGCTCGAATTCGCGTATCTCGGGGAGGACGGCGGAGGAGAGGACCACGTATGGGTTGGGCCAGACGTTGTCGAGGACCTCGCCGGCGGCACGCTCGTTGGCCGGGTTGGCGTAGGAGTTGATGAAGCTGACGACGACCGACTCAGCGCCGGCGGCGAGCAGCTTTTCGGCGGCGGCGCGGACGGCGTCGGGCGCGGGCTCCGTCTCGATGTTGCCCTGGAAATCGGTACGCTCTTCGACCTCGACACGCAGGTTGCGCTCGATCAACGGCTGAAACTTGCCCTTGAGCCCGTACATCCCCGGGCGGTCGCGGCGGCGCAGTTCCAGCACATCGCGGAAGCCGGCGGTGGTGATGAGCCCGCAACGCGCGCCGCGGCGCTGCAGGACGGCGTTAGTGGCGGCAGTGGTGCCGTGGATGACGAGATCGAGATCGGCGACCGGCCGGGGCAGGCGGCGGAGGCCTTCGTCGAACCCTATTGAGGCGTCATCGGGCGTGGTCGGGACCTTGGCGGTGACGAATTCGCCGCTGGCGTCGTCGAAGAGCACGACGTCGGTGAAGGTGCCGCCGACATCGACGCCGACCAGGGTCGCCATATTCGGGTTTGCCTCCGCCCGGTTCGCGCCGCGGGACCGGGCGCCGTGGCCGGAGTGTAGCCAAGAAGCGGCCCAAAGGCACCGCGCCGCCGCGGATCGGTCCGGGTCGCCATAATGGGCGCGCGCATCCCGGCCGGCGGATCGGCCGGTTGAATAAGGAATACTCCGGTGAATGCAGACTCTTTCCGCGTGGGCCTGACCGCCGACTTTCTAGATGACGAGGGCAAGCTGCCGCCCTGGGATGTGGGCATCGACATCCTGCGGGCGGTCACCGAGGACTACACGTTCATGCCCGACGTGGCGGAGATCGAGCCGGAGATGATCGCCGACCTGGACGCAGTGGTGGCAAGGATTCCGCGGTTCACGGCGCGGACGCTGGAGGCGGCGGAGCGGCTGACGATCCTGGCGCGGTTCGGGGTCGGCTACGACACGGTCGATATCCCGGCCTGCACCCGGGCCGGGGTGGTGGTGACGATTACGCCGGACGGGGTGCGGCGGCCGATGGCCGAGACGGTGCTGACGATGCTGTTCGCGCTGAGTCACCGGCTGACGATCAAGGAACGCGACCTGCGGGCCGGGCGCTGGCAGGACCGGGTGCGCCACTTCGGGATCGGGCTGGAACGGCGGACGCTGGGCCTGGTGGGGATCGGCAATATCGGCGCGGAGGTCTTCCGGCTGGCGGCCCCGCTGGGGATGCGCCACCTGGCCCACGATCCCTACGCCGACCCGGCGGTGGCGGCGGAGCTGGACATCACGCTGGTGGACCTGGAAACGCTGCTGCGGGAATCGGATTTCCTGTCGGTGAATTGCCCGCTGAACGAGGAGACCCGGCACCTGATCGGGGCCGACGAACTGGCGCTGATGAAGCCGACGTCGTATCTCATCAACACGGCGCGGGGCGGGGTGGTGGACCAGGCGGCGCTGGCGGTGGCGCTACGCGATGACGGGATCGCCGGAGCCGGGGTGGATGTGTTCGAGCAGGAGCCGATCGATCCCGACGACCCGCTGCTGGAGCTGGACAACGTGATCCTGACGCCGCACAACCTGAACTTCACCGACGCGAGCTGGCGGGACAACGGCGAGAGCGCGTTCCGGGCGGTGGCCAGCGTCGCCCGTGGCGAGGCACCGGCGCACGTGGTGAACCCGGAGGTGCTGGAAACCGACCTCTTCCAGGCGAAGCTGGCCCGGTACGGCTAGCCCCAGCCCTGCTCCCGTAGCCAGTCGCGGGTGCGGGTGGCAATCGGCAGGGGATCGTCCAGGCTGGCGACCGGGTACATGTCCTGCTCGACGACGGCGAAGCCCTGGAAATCGACGTCTTCCAGGGCCCGGCGGAAGCCTTCGAAATCGACGGTCCCGACCGACGGCTCGACGAAGACCTTGCGCTGGACGGTCTCCATGAAGCCGACGCCGTCGGTGACGGCCTGGTCCAGGATCGCGCCGTCGATGCTCTTCAGGTGCAGGTAGCGGACGGCGGCGTGGTGCTTGCGGAAGAAGGCTACCGGGTTGCCGCCGCAGTAGGCGTGGTGGCCGGTGTCGAAGGCCAGCGGCGCGAGGTCGAGGTCGGCGAGCCGCAGGTATTCCTCGATCTGCCGCTCGGTACGCACGTGGGTCTCGGCGTGGGGATGGAAGACGGCCTGGATGCCGAATTCGTCGCGGATGATGGCCGCCGTACGCTCGACGCCTTCGATGAGCCAGGCGAAGCCGGCCTCGTCAAGATCGGCAGGAAAAACCTGTTCGCCGGTCTGGCGATTGAAGTAGGTGTCGTCGATGAGGGTCATGTGGGGGGCGTCGACGGCGGCGAGTAGCTCGGCGGCGCGGCGGGCGTCTTCCTCGATCTCGGTCCGCGATTCCGGGTCTTCGAAATGACGCATGACGACGGCGGAGCAGACGCGCAGGCCGTGCTCGTCAAGGACCGCGCGGAGGGCGTCGGGATCGGTGGGGATGTAGCCGTAGGGGCCGAGTTCGGTCCATTCGTAGCCGGCCTCAGAGACTTCCCGGAGGCAGCGCTGCCAGGGGACCTGGCGATCGTCCTCGATGAATTCCACGCCCCACGAGCAGGGCGCGGTGCCGATCTGCAACTTCATGTCTGGTCGTTCCTCTCTCCCAAAGTCGCGACATTCTGTGAAGAGTTACGCCGGGGCCAGCTCCGGTCGGGTGGCGAGGCCGGTCTCGATGATGGCGGTGACGCTTTCGCGCTCTTCGTCGGCGAGGGGCAGGCGCGGGGCGCGGACCATCTCGTTGCCCAGTCCGGCGAGGGCCTGGGCCAGCTTGATGTTCTGCACGAGCTTTACGTGGACGTCCAGGTGCAGCAGCGGGGTGAACCAGCGATAGAGCCGGCGGGCTTCGTCCCATTTCTCCTGCCGGATGAGCCGCCAGAGGGCGACGGTCTCTTCGGGGAAGGCGTTGACCAACCCGGCGACCCAGCCGGTGACGCCGACGGCGGCGGCCTCGACGATCAGGTCGTCAACGCCGCAGAACATGACGTAGCGATCGCCGCAGAGGTTGATGATGTCGGTGACCCGGCGGGGGTTGTCAGAGGATTCCTTGATGGCGGCCAGGTTGGGCTCGTCGGCCAGCTCGGCGAACATCTCGGGGGTGATGTCGACGCCGTAGGCGGGCGGGTTGTTGTAGCACATGATCGGCAGTCCGCCGGCAGCGGCGACGGTGCGGAAGTGGGCCATGGTTTCGCGGGGATCGGACTTGTAGACCATCCCCGGCAGCAGCATCAGCCCGTCGACGCCGGCGTCGCCGGCGGCCACGGCCAGGGCCAGGGCTTCGGCGGTGGTGGTCTCGGCGACGCCGGTGAGCACCGGGACGCGGCCGGCGACGGCGGCGACGGTGGCGCCGAGGATGTCGAGCTTTTCGGCGGTCGCTAGGGAGCAGTTCTCGCCGACGCTGCCGAGCATGACCAGCCCATCGACGCCCGCGTCGATGAGCCGGATAGCGTGTTCGACGGTGGCGTCGATGTTCAGGGTCTGATCGTCGCGGAACTGGGTGGTGGTGGCGGGATAGACCCCGGTCCAGTTGACCTGCATCTGGGTGGCCTCCTCGATGGGTGCGGATAGCTTGCCGGGATTATGGACCGATTCGCCGGCGCCTGCCCGGTGAACCGGCGGCCGCGTGTCTCAGGCGATGTCGAGCACCGGCTCGCCGAGGACATCCAGGTGCGGCTCGATGCCGAGCCCCGGCTCGCTGGAAGCGGCCATGCGGCCGTCGACCCGTTGCGGCGCCCCGGCGGCGATGTCCACCGTGACGTAGCTGTTGAAATCGGTGGCGGAGAGGCGGAACTGCTCGGGCGTGCTGTGGGCGAGGTGGGCGATGGCGGCGGTGACGATGTCGCCGCCCCAGGCGTCTTCGATGGTCAGGCCCAGGCCCATGGACACACATAGATCGCGGGCCTGGCGGGCGCGGGTGAGGCCACCGAACTTGCCGATCTTGATGTTGACGGCGTCCATGGCGCGGTCGGCGTGGGCGCGCAGGAGCATGTCGATGCCGTCGACGGACTCGTCGAGGATGAAGGGGTGATCGGTGCGCCGGCGGATCGAGAGGCACTCTTCGTAAGACAGGCAGGGCTGCTCGATGTAGACGTCGATGTCGCGGACGGCGCGGACGACCCGCATGGCCTCGTGGGGGAGCCAGCCGGTGTTGGCGTCGGCGATCAGGACTTCGCCGGTGGCGAGTTCGGCGGCGACGGCGCGGATGCGCTGGATGTCGATATCGGGATCGGCGCCGACCTTCAACTGGAACCGCCGGTAGCCCTCCTGGCGATACCCGGCGACGCGGGCGGCCATCGCCTCCGGGGCTTCCTGAGAGATGGCCCGGTACAGCTCGACCTCGTCGCCAAAACGCCCGCCGAGCAGGTTGCAGACCGGCTGTCCGGTGACCTTGCCGAGGATGTCCCAACAGGCCATGTCGATGGCCGATTTCACGTAGGGATGGCCCTTCAGGAGAGCGTCCATGCGCCGGTTGAGCTTTTCGAGCTGGGTCGGGTCCTCGCCGAGGAGGTCGGGCGCCAGCTCGGCGATTCCGGTGCGGGCGCCGGCGGCGTAGGAAGGCAGGTAGAACGGGCCGAGCGGGCAGATTTCGCCGTAGCCGGCGACGCCCTCATCAGTCTCGACCCGCACGACGGTGCTGTCGAAGACGGCGACGCTCTTGGCGCCGGACCAGTTGTAGCTGCCTTCGTGGAGGGGCAGGTCGACCTGGTAGGCGGAGATGCGGCGGATATTCATCGGTTGCTCCTCCGGGGTTCGGGCCGCGCCTTTGAATCGGTCGGGGTTCTGAGGGATTGTCGGGGTGGCGACGGGTGGGCGTCAATCCCGATGGCGGGAGCTTCGTCGGCCCGGCCGTGCCCCGGAACGACCGAAGCCCGGGCCGTTTCCAGCCCGGGCTTCGGGTATATCAGTTCGTTGGGTGGCCGCCTGGCGGCCCGATCTGACTAGTAGCGGCCGCCGCCTCCGCCGTATCCGCCACCGCCGGTGCGGGGGCGCGATTCGGATCGCGGGCGGGCTTCGTTGACCGTGATGACGCGACCGTCAAGCTCGGTGCCGTTGAGGGCTTCAATGGCGGCTCGCGCCTGGTCGGCGTCGGCGATCTCAACAAAACCGAAACCACGGGATCGACCCGTGTCGCGGTCCTTGATGACGGTCGCCCGGGTGACCTCGCCAAATCCGGCGAACGAATCGTTCAGCCTTGAATCGGTCGTGTCATAGGAGAGGTTACCTACGTAGATGTCCATGCTCTGCAAACTCAATTCCTTGCGGTGACAGCGCACCGCGTCTCCGGTTGTCACACCCTCGGTGAGGGGATCGGACAACCAATATCCAACTATCTCGTCTCGTGCGTGCTGCTTTGGTGGCAAATGGAAGAAGGGATGGCCTGCCTCCGTGAAACGACCCTATATTCTTGGAGGGCCGCCCGGAGGGGCTCCGTGTATTCGCATGAAGCACCGCTTCATGACGCAGTTCGACGCGACAGTGTAGCACCGACCACGGGTAGTCAACCCAAATTCCCACTTCCTCGCGAACAGCGCCCGGCGGGGCGGCCGAACGAGCGGGCTTCGACGGGCGGCGGCGAGGGCCAGAATGCCTCCTGCGTGGGCCGGGGCCGGGTCCTACCGGCGCGACGGTCGGGCCGATAGCAAACGCGGTAGGGCGCCATTAAACTCGCTGAGCACATTCGCTTGTAGGACTGGTACGTATTTGATCTGTCGGATCCGACGAGCCGTGGCCCTTCGAGCGCTCGGTCTGATCTTGGTTCTCGTGGCGTCGGCTGTCTTCGCCGTTCCCTCGTCCGCAGCTGAATGCGACGGCCTGGAGCTTCCAAGCGGATGCCTCTTCCCGGCGACGGGTGGCGATACGGAAGATCCGAACGACGGCTTCGCTGTAATCGATAGTGATGGGGTACCGCTGTGGGAATTCTTTCGGACTCTGGACCTCCAGAAGGTGGGCTATCCCATTAGCCAACGGTGGACTGAGGGAGCGTTTGTATACCAAGCTTTCCAGAAAGCGATCCTCCAGTGGGACGAGGCCAGCCAGCGCTTCAACTATCTGAACACGCTGGACATTCTGTTCAATGACTACGGCCTCAATCTTGAGAACGTGCCGGAACATCGGATCTTGACCGAGGACATGGGCGCATCGTTCGATCATATTGTGGCGAACCATCTGGCGATCCTAGATGACAACCCCAAGATTAGAGCGGCCTTCCTAGCGGCGCCCGATTGGCTCAATCTTTACGGTCTACCGATCGCTTATGAAGAGCGCGAGGTCATGGGCAATCCCCAGGGATTACAGCTGTTGCGGACCCAGCGAGCAGTGTTTGAGATCTGGAACGTACCAGCGCTAGGGACAGAATCGGGAGCCGTGGGCCTTCAGAACGTCCCTGACAAAGTAAAGCAGCTTGATAACGTGATCATCCCCGAATCCGCAAAGAGTCCGGTTGCGGCCGGCCAGGCCACTCCGCAAGCACAGACTTGGGACTTCGCCCGTGTTCGTGGCCCGCTGACATTAAACACAATCGGCCGTGGGCTGTTTGCCAACGTTCTGCTCCACGATGACACCGTCTATGTCACCTACCAAACAGCGGCGGCGGACTCGCTTACCGGCGGGAAGAATCTGTATTTCCGTATATTCGATCGGGAACTCAACGCCCTTACGAATGAGGCCGTTGGAATCGATGTTTACTCGACGGCATACATGGACTGGCAGGGCGATCTCGGCGACCATAAGTTGGCACTGGAGAGCGACCGCATATACGTGGTCGCGATAGTCAAAGGGGACCCACGGCCGGCGGTGTTTAGCTTCGGTCTCGACTTTGAATACCTGGCGGGGCCGACATACCTCGATCTCCCCGCGGGGACCGCCGAACGGTACAGTGATATGGGTTTCGCTAGTGACGGGGATAGCCTCTACGCACAGTTCTTCAACCAACCTGCCGGGAGTTCGCCGGAACAATGGGGTGCGAGCATCTACCGTCTCAATCAAGGACTCGCGCAGGAAGATCATGCGGTTGTGTACCCCGAGCAGGGCAGCTTTGTAACCGGAACTTCGATAGTGTTCGTACCCCGGGGCCAGATGGGCGCAGGGACGGACCGGCTCCAGATCTTCAGCACGAATCGTGACTTTGGCAATCAGCAGCGAGTGGGTATACATACATTTGCGGCGGATGCCGACCTTGCTCAAATCCCCGGCTCAACGCGCGATCTGATCGTCGCCGATTTAGATACATATTTCCCGACTGGACCCTCGTGGAATGAGCGCCACCAACTCTGGGTGCTCGGCTATACGATGGAGAACTTTGAAGGTGACCATGGAGGACCGACGAGTCGAGAACTAGGTCCGAGTTTCGTCAGCATTTTCGATTCCGAATGGAGTCTGATCGAGACGATTCCGATCAACGAGGGTGATCCCGCGTTCCGCGTCATGACTCAAACGGAAGGGAACGACATCTACGTTGTCTACGACGAAATGGACAAGCAGGGTTCGGTCACATCTTCCCGAGCCCGGATTGAGCATTACCGCATAGCAGGACCTTAGTAACGGCCCGGACACCCACGCCGGTCCCCGCCGGCATCGATACCGTCATCTGTTTCGAGCACACCGATCGCGGCACTGGGGGAAGTTCGGCAACGATCCACGGGGGACTCCGACTAGGACCGCGTCTTCGTCAACGTCGTCGCCGTCGTAGAGAAGGGCACGGCATTCCGCGCTGGCGCCATCGGTGTGCTGGCCTCGTCGGGCATCTCGCAGGTCCCGGCCCCGACTGGTCAGTCCTGGCCGCTCGTCCCTCTACAACGCCTAGAGCTGCCCCCGGTCAGTCCCGGCCGAAGTAGTCGTCTGTGACCGATACGACCTGGGGGACCGAGGTCACCGTCACGGCGCTGCTGTCGAGGGTTTCGACGTCTCCGGTCACTCCATCACAGCCAAAAATCGAGGGGCTGACCTCGTCTGACATGTCGATGACGACCGGGTCGCTCTCTGTCCAGAGGAGGTAGAGGGCCTCTTCGAGATCACCGATCGTGGTTCTAACCATTCCATTGGGCCGCGGGGCCGAGCGTTCTACGTGGCGGTGGACCAGTTCGATGACCATGACGCCGTCGTCTGCCCAGTCGTCCCTGAGATCTACGAACTCGCTATCGTGGGTGGCGAGCACCATCCCTTCAAGGTCATAGGGATAGGGGGCGTCTTCACCCGCTTCGTAGGCCTCGAGGTCGAAGGAGAACGAGCTCACCCCGGGGTGAGCTGCCTCCCAGGTCCGGTAGCGCTCGAGGAGCTCCGTGTCGGTGATGAACTCGGCGACGGGACCGCCAAAGGGGCTCTCCAGGTCGGTCATCTGGGCCAGCCACCCGAGCATCTCGAGCATGTCGTCTTGGTGCTGGGCGTTGGAGCCCGGGTGGGTCATGAGGCCGAAGGTCCAGATGCGCGGCGTCTGGCCCGTGGCCTGGGCGTAAAGCCACTGAAGGTAGATGTCGATGAAGCGACGCTTCAGCTGGGGCACAGTGGTGATGACGACGTGGCGGCCCTGGGGGGTGGCCTGCCCGACCTGGGGATAGGAGTGGACCGTCACCATCGGTCCGTCGAGATCCTCCATCAACTCGGTCTTGAGATCGCGCCGAAAGACGTTCCAGGGACGCTGAACCCAGTGGGTATTGCTGAAGCTCTCCCCCATGTTCTCGATCTGTAGGCCGTACTCGTTGATCAGCGTTAGGAAGTGGGCTGCGAGTTCGTCCGTATCTCGGTTATGGGCCGGATCAACGCGAACCACCCCGAAGCCGAGGGTCGCCTCGATTGCGCCGAGGTGAGAGGCCCACAGCTGGTCCATCAGCGTGGTGGTCATGGTGCGGCTCCCGATGTCCTTCCAGAACTCGTCGCTCTCGCTCAGCACATAGGGATGAAAGTGGGCGCTCATGGCGTGGCCGCGATCGATCAGATCGTGAAGATGCCCCGTGTCGTCGCTCGTGCCCGAGGACATCAAGACTCGAGCGTCGCGCGCGTACTCACCGTTTAGCTGATAGGACATCCGGGCGCCCACCCGCTCGGTCTCTTTGGCGAGCCACATGATCTCATCGCGATGGTGCTGGTAGCGCCTGCGCTTGAGTTTGAACCAGCCCTCGAGATTCCCGTCCTCCACGAACCCCTGATAGACGGTCCGTGGGATGCCGTAGTTGTGCCCGTGGGCGTTCACCGTGATGTAGATCGGGGCATGGCGGACAGCGTCGGTTGCCCCAGCGTCTGCATCCGCGCCCCCGTAGGACGGGGCGTCGGGTTCGGTCCCTGTACCGCTGTCCGTGCTGCTGTCGGTGTTTCCGTCCCCGTCTGGGCTCCCCGCCTTGGTCTCGCCCGCGACCTCGACGATCTTGTCGACCTCTTTCATTACCTCGACCGGGACCTCGACCGGGACCTCGACCGGGACCTCGACCGGGACTTCCGTGACGACC
>CAYYTN010000045.1:10472-12891 GCA_964474495.1 uncultured Chloroflexota bacterium | reverse complement strand
TTCACGGTGACGGCGGCGATTTTCTCGGAGGCGGTCCTGTCATTCTTCGGAGTCCTGAACATCCGGATGAGCTGGGGGCTGATGATCCATACGGCGCAGAGCGCCGGCTACCTGCTGGGCGGGACCAAATACTGGTGGCTGCTGATGCCGGCGGGGCTGTCGATCACCCTGCTGTGCGGGTCGTTCTACCTGGTGGGGCGGGCGATGGATGAAGTGGTGAACCCGCGGCTGCGGCGGCGATGAGCGCGGAAGCCGGGCTGGTTCTACAGGTCGAGGACCTGGTAGTGGACTACTACACCCGACAGGGGAACGTGCAGGCGCTGCAGGGAGTGTCGTTCGAGGTGCGGGAGGGCCGGGCGCTGGGCCTGGTGGGGGAGTCGGGCTGCGGCAAGACGACGGTGGCGATGGCGATCATGGGCATCCTGCCGGAGAACGGCTCGGTGACCGGCGGGGCGATTCGAATTGACGGGGCGGACCTGGCGGGGCTGTCGGAGAGCCAGATGCGGCCCTATCGCTGGGACCGGGTGTCGATGGTGTTCCAGGCGGCGATGAGCTCGCTGAACCCGGTGCACCGGGTGGGGGATCAGGTGATCGAGGCCATCCAGGCGCATGAGTCGGTACGGCTGGACGAGGCCCGCGAACGCACCGCCGGGCTGTTTGAGGTTGTCGACCTGGACCCGGCGCTGATGGACCGTTACCCGCACGAACTGAGCGGCGGGATGAAGCAGCGGGTGGTGATCGCGATGGCGCTGGCCTGTCACCCGGACGTGGTGATCGCCGATGAGCCGACGACGGCGCTGGACGTGATCGTGCAGGATCGCATCTTGAAACAACTGAGCCGCATTCAGGGCGACCTGAACATGGCGATGATCTACATTTCGCACGACATCGCGGTGATCGCCGAAGTCTGCGACGACATCGGGGTGATGTATGCAGGGAAGCTGGTGGAACTGGCCCCGGCGGAGGCGCTGTTCGAGAACGCCGGGCACCCGTATACGGAAGCGCTGCTGTCGTCGTCGCTGAGCGTGCGCGGCGAACGCCACGACCTGACCAGCCTGCCGGGTGAGCCGCCCGACCTGCTGGACCCGCCGACGGGCTGCCCGTTTCACCCGCGCTGCGCCTACGCAACGGAGCGGTGCTCGGTAGAGATGCCCGGGTGGGAGATGCGGGGGGCAGGGCATGGGGCGGCCTGCTGGCACCCGCTGGGCTCGGCCTGAGATGAGCCAACTCGCTGGCGGGACGCTGCTGCAGGCCGAGGGGCTGACGAAGTACTTCCCGGTGGCGAAGTCGCCGTTTTCGCGAGCAAGGCACTTTGTGCACGCGGTGGACGGCATCAGCTTCGCGGTGCCGAAGGGCGGCAGCCTGGGCCTGGTGGGGGAATCCGGGAGCGGGAAGACGACGACCGCGAAGATGGTGGCGAAGCTGATTGACCCGACGGCCGGGAGCATGGTGCTGGACGGCGCGGGCGGAGCGGTGGACCTGGTGGGGCTGCGCGGCGGCCGGCTGAAGGACTTTCGCCGCCAGGTGCAGATGATCTTCCAGGACCCGTATGAGTCGATGAACCCGCGCCGAACGATCTATGACACGGTGGCGGAGCCGCTGGCGGTGCAGGGGGTGGGCAACACCGACGAGCGGCGGGAACTGGTGATTGAGATGCTGGCGATGGTGGGGCTGACGCCGCCGGCGACGTTCCTGTTTCGCTTCCCGCACGAACTGTCGGGCGGCCAGCGGCAACGGGTGGCGATCGCGCGGGCGCTGATCTTGCGTCCGTCGCTGGTGGTGGCGGATGAGCCGACCTCGATGCTGGATGTCTCTACGCGGGCGGCGATTATCGGGCTGATGCTGGACCTGGCGGACGAGATGGACATCGGCTACCTCTACATCACCCACGACCTGGCGGTGGCCCGCTACATGTGCGACCAGATTGCGGTGATGTATCTGGGCAAGATCGTGGAAATCGCCGATACCGAGGAACTGCTGGGGAATCCGCTGCATCCGTACACGCAGGCGCTGATCGGGGCGGTGCCGCTGCCGGACCCGCGTATCCAGCGGGAAGAAATCCGGATCAAGGGCTCGGTTTCCAGCCCGGTGGACCCGGCGCCGCGTTGCCGGTTCTACGACCGCTGCCCAATCGCGGCGGAGGTCTGCGCGGCGAGCGATCATCCGCCGCTGGCGGAGGTGGGGACGGGTCACCGGGCGGCCTGCTACCGGATCTAGGTTTCAGGGCGGCGCGGTCGCGCATTTCGGCAGGTTCAGGGCGGTTTGGCGGGGGTTTGCGTTTGCCCCGGTGGCGATGGCCTTGCTAGTTCCCTTACCGAGGCATCGGTCACGCGGATCGAGGTAACGCAATCGCCGAGGGCACCGCCGGAGTCGCACCGCCCGACCATTCTTGCGAAGGGGTCGGACGGACGCTGGCGAC
>CAYYTN010000045.1:1584-10462 GCA_964474495.1 uncultured Chloroflexota bacterium | reverse complement strand
GGAGCGGGCGCCGGCCGACGGGGCCGTGCCGGGCTGGCTGCTGGACCCGGTGCTGATCGGGCTGCTGTTGGTGATTGGCGGGCTCTACCTCTATGCGCTGACGCGGCGGGGGGGCGGGGTGAGTCGCTGGAGAGTGGGCAGCTTCGCGGGGGCGCTGGCGATCGCGTTTGTCGTCCTCCAGTCGCCGTTGGACGGGCTGGGCGAGCTGTACGTGTTCTGGGCGCACATGCTGCAGCACATGGTCCTGGTGCTGGTGGTGGCGCCGCTGGTATTGCTGGGAGTGCCCGGTTGGATGCTGGACCGGCTGCTGCGGATGCGAGCGGTGCGGGAGATCGCCGGGAGGTTGACGCGCCCGGTGGCGGCGCTGTTGATTTCGCAAGCGGTGCTGCTGGGCTGGCACGCGCCGCCGCTCTACGAAGCGGCGTTGCACGACCGGCATATTCACGACCTGGAGCACCTGAGCTTCATGGCCGCCGGAATCCTGATGTGGTGGCCGGTGCTGAATCGATCGACCCGGCTGCCGGCCAGTCCGCCGCAGTGGCTGGTGCCGTACCTCTTCGTGCTGCCGATCCCGATGTCGGTCCTGGGGGCGCTGATCACGTTTTCGCGGGAGATTATCTATGAGACGTACGCGATCGCTCCGCGGCTGTGGGAGGTATCGGCGCTGCACGACCAGGAGGTGAGCGGGCTGATTATGTGGGTGCCGGGCAAGCTGATCTTCTGGCTGGCGATGGGGATCGTGTTCTATCGCTGGTTCGCGCGGGAACAGGCGCGGGACCGGGTGGATACGCGGAGCCATTCGCCGGGCTGACGCGGCGCGAGGCGGCGTCCGGTTTCTTGGAGTGGAGATGGGGTCGGGAAGGCGGGGGATCGGCGGTTTGGTTTTGGCGAGTCGCGGCGGGGTTTGCTAACAAAGACTCAGGGAGTTACGAGACGGTGCGGATTGGTGGCGACCATTCCGCCGGCGGGTACGGGGTCGTTGGGGGAGTCAGCATTCTGTTTCGTTTGAGTGCGCCTGTCGCACGAAACACCGAGATCGCGCCGCGTGCGCGCCCTGCGCGTGCCGCGATGGCGCGCCGGACCCTGGCGGTGGCGGCGGGGATACTGCTGCTGACCGGCTGCGGGGAACTGCCGCAAACGATCATGCAGCCGGCCGGCGACGATGCTCGCCTGGTACAGGGCCTGTTGATGCCGATTCTCTGGATCGCACTGGTGATCTTCGTGCTGATCGAGGGGTTCCTGATCTTCTCGATGGTGAAGTACCGGCGCCGGCCCGGGAACGAGGACATCCCGAAACAGGTGCACGGCAACAACCGGCTGGAATTCGTGTGGACGGCGATACCGGCGGTGATCGTGCTGGTGATCGCGGTGATGACTTTCAAGACGATGGCGGTGCAGGCGGAGGCGCCGGGTGAGGGCGCGCTGGTGGTGGAGGTCTCAGCAAACCAGTGGTGGTGGGAGTTCAGCTACCCGGAGCTTGGGGTGGTGACGGCGAACGAGCTGTACATCCCGAGCGGGTGCGCGCCAACGATGTGATCCACAGTTTCTGGATTCCGAAGCTGGCCGGGAAGATTGATGCGGTGCCGGGGATTGAGAACCGGATGTCGTTCGTCGCCGAACAACTGGGGCGGTACCAGGGGCAGTGCTCGGAGTTTTGCGGAATCGCCCACGCGCAGATGCGGCTGCTGGCGTTCGTGGTGACCCCGGTGGAATTCGAGGAATGGGCGGCGCGGCAGCTGGCCCCACCGGACCCGGCGATGGCTTCGTCGGCCGGAGCGCAGGTCTTCATGGCGCAGTGCGCGGCCTGTCACACGATCCAGGGGACGGCGGCGAGCTTCGGCCAGATCGGGCCGGAACTGACGGGGCTGGGGCTGCGGGAGACCCTGGGGGCGGGAACGGTGGCGAACACCCCGGAGAATCTGGCCGCCTGGATTCGCGACCCCACGGCGGTCAAACCGGGATCGCTGATGCCGGCACCCGGTCTGGCGGAGGATGACATCGCGGCGGTCGTCGCCTACCTGGAGGGTCTTCGCTAGTGGCCACGATTACGCAAAGCCTGCCGCGTGGACCACAAGCAGATCGCGAAACTGTATCTCTTCGCGGCGGCGGCGTTCTTCGCGATCGCCGGGCTGGAGGCGATGCTGCTGCGGACGCAGCTGGCGGTGCCCGACAACACGGTGGTCGACGGGGCGGCGTACAACCAGCTCTTCACGATGCACGGCGTCTCGATGATCTTCCTGGCGGTGATGCCGCTGAACGCCGGGTTCTTCAACCTGGTGGTGCCGCTGCAGATCGGCGCCCGCGACGTGGCGTTCCCGAGGTTGAACGCGCTGAGCTTCTGGTTGTTCCTGTTCGGCGGCATCCTGCTGAACGTGAGTTTCTTCAGCGGCGCCCCGGATGGCGGCTGGTTCGCCTATCCGCCGCTGACCGAGAAGGCATTTTCGCCGAATAACGGGATGGAGCACTGGGTGCTGGGGCTGGCGGTGCTGGGGACGTCGTCGATCATCTCGTCGGTCAACTTCATCGTCACGGTTTTGAACCTGCGCGCGCCGGGGATGAAGCTGACGCGGATGCCGCTGTTCACCTGGATGACGCTGATTACGTCGTTCTTGATTATCTTCGCGTTTCCGCCGTTCACGGTGGCGGCGATCTTGCTGCTGACCGACCGGGTGGTGGGGACGGTGTTTTTCGATGCGTCGGCCGGCGGCGACCCGGTGCTGTGGCAGCACATGTTCTGGTTTATGGGACACCCGGAGGTGTACGTGCTGATTCTGCCGCCGATGGGAGTGGTGTCGGAGGTGATTCCGACGTTTTCCCGGAAGCCGCTGTTCGGCTACACGGCGGTGGTGTTCTCGGGTATCTCGATCGGCTTCCTGGGGTTCGCGGTGTGGGCGCATCACATGTTCGCGGTGGGCCTGGGGCCGGTTGCGAACGCGGTGTTCACGGCGCTGACGATGCTGATCGCGATTCCGACCGGGGTGAAGGTGTTGAACTGGTCGGCGACGCTGTTCCGGGCGTCGATCAAGATCACGACGCCGATGCTGTTCGCGGTGAGCTTCGTGGGGCTGTTCACGGTGGGCGGGCTGAGCGGGATGATGCATGCGGCGTCGCCGGTGGACCTGCAACACACCGACACCTACTTCATCGTGGCGCATTTCCATTACGTGCTCTTCGGCGGGTCGGTGTTCGGGATACTGGCGGGCCTCTACTACTGGTGGCCGAAGCTGACCGGGCGGATGCTGAGCGAGGGGTGGGGGAAGATCCACTGGTTCCTGATGTTCGCCGGGTTCAATCTGACGTTCGCGCCGATGCACATGCTGGGCAACGACGGGATGCCGCGAAGGGTGTACACCTACGCGGCCGGGCAGGGCTGGGACGGCTGGAACCTGGTAGCGACGGCGGGGGCGTATGTGACGGCGGCGGGCTTCTTGCTGTTCGTGTTCATCGTGCTGAAGGGGATGCGGGGCCGGCAGGATGCCGCGGACGACCCCTGGGACGGCGCGACGCTGGAGTGGGCGACGGCATCACCGCCGGTGGAGCACAACTTCGACACGATCCCGATGGTGGGGAGCAACCGGCCGGTGTGGGACGCGAAGTACGAGGGAGCGGACGCGCCGGTGGAACCGGCTACCGGCGAGGTGCATATCCACATGCCGCCGCCATCGTACTGGCCGATCGTGCTGGCGGCGGGACTGGCGCTGGCCGCGGTGGGGGTCATCTACTTCCTGCCGCTCAGCGCCATCGGCTTGGTGGTGACATTCGTGGCGATCTTCGCCTGGACCCAGGAGTCGACTGAAGCGGGGGCGCACTGATGGCCACCCACGGCGAGCACCCACCCACCAGCCTGGGGCTGGATATCCGCAAGCTGGGGATGTGGACGTTCATCGGCTCGGAGTCGATCTTCTTTGGGACGTTGATAGCGAACTTCTTCCGGTGGCGGGGATCGAGCGAGGGTGGGTTGGGGCCGGAGAACCTGGATATCAACCTGACCGGGGCCGGGGCGTTCATCCTGTTGATGAGCAGCCTGACGATGGTGCTGGGGCTGGCGGCGATCCGGAACGGGAATCTGCCGCGTTACAAGCTGTGGATCGCGGCGACGGCGGCGCTGGGGATCGTATTCATCGGCATCCAGGCCTACGAGTTCTCGAATTTCGGCGTGGAGGGCCTGGGCATGGGCAGCAGCCTGTTCGGCGGGGCGTTCTTCGCGCTGACCGGGTTCCACGGACTGCACGTGGTGATCGGGGTGATCTGGCTGGTGGCGCTGTTGATCTACCGGGTGGGCAAGGACGTTTCGCCCGAGAATGCGAGTACCGGCGGTGAGGACCATCCGAGCGTGGTGTCGGTGGAGATATGCGGTCTGTACTGGCACTTCGTCGACCTGGTGTGGGTGTTCATCTTCACGCTGATCTACCTGCTGCCATGAGTGAGGAGGGCGGGATGGCGAGCCAGACGGGAGCGGAGGCGGCGCACGCGGAGACGGGCCACGCGCATCCGAACTATGTGGGGATCGCGATCTTCCTGTTCGTGGTCACGGCGGTGGAGGTGGCGGTCGCGGTGGCTTCGCTACCGGATGGATTGACCACGGCGGCCGGGGTGGCGGGGTACTACATGCACCTGCGCTTCGACAGCCGGGTGTTTACGTACCTGATGCTGGGCGGGAGCGCGGTGGCGGTGGGGCTGATTCTGGCGGTGGCGGCGCTGTACCAGTTGTTGCCGGGGCAGTAGCGGCCGGCCGGCAAGCTAGGTCCCGGAGAAGTTGACCGATCCGATGATGGTCAGCGGCTCCGGGTTGGGCGGAATCTCGCAGCGGGCGCCGAGGTTCTCCTGGAAGGCCTCGAAGGCGGGCGAGTTCGACAGGATCTCCTGCTTTTCGGGGGATTCGATCAGGGCGATGTGCACGAACGTCTTGCCGTCTTCGAGTTTGAAGGTGGCGTAGCTGATACCGGGGTCGTTGATTTCGGCGAGGCCGGCGTAGACGGCGCGGACGAGGCGCTCGTTCTCTTCGACGTGCTCTTCTTTGACGGTGTAGGTGACCATGACTCGGGGCATTGTGTCCGCTCCTCGGTGGGATGGGCGATCGGGCAAGTGTACGAAGCCGGGACGTGGCGGCTGAATTGGAGATTCGGGGGCGAGCGGCTAACGGCCGCGGTAGGCGGGGAAGAAGGTGGCATCGGGGTAGAAGTCGCGCCAGGACCAATCGAAGGCCGGGGTGTAGGGCAGGGCGGTGAGGAACTGGCCCTGTAGCTCGCCATCGAGGGCGAGGCCGTTCCGCGGCGACCAGACCGAGTTGGTCTGTTCGTCGATGAGGAATTCGCCGGCCAACCGGAAGGTCAGCGCCCGGCCGTCGACGAGGCGGGCGAAGGTTTTGATTTCGCGGGTGTCGGCGTCGGCGTAGACCAGAACCGGGGTGGGGCCGACGGAGCTGTTGACGACGCCGGCGGCGGCCGACTCGGGGAAGTAGAAGGCCGCGGAGTCCTGGCCGAGGGCGATGCCGATGACGAAACCATCCCGCGGATTCTCACGGAAGCCGAAGCCGACGGATTCGTCGAGGACCAGGGTGTCAGGATGGCCTTCGAGCCAGGTGCTCCAGGGGCCGGTGTAGGCGGGGAGCTGGGTGAGGGTGGTGCCGGTGAGTTCGCCGCGTTCGGCGCGGCCGGTGAGCTGGACCCAGATGCTGCCGGTTTCGTGGTCCCACCAGGTCATATTGAACATGTACAGCGCGCCCTGGTTGCCGAAGGTCAGGACTCCCTCGTCGGTCTGGCGGTCGTGCACGAGACCGCTATAGCAGAGGGGTCACCAGGTGACGAGGATCGGTTGGCCGCCGACGACATCGTTGACGATTTCGCGGCGGTTGAGGACCGAAAGCGAGTAGGCGTGGGCCTCGCCGTCGATCTCGACCGCCATCACCATCTCGGAGGGGGCGAGATCGGACTGCGCGGGCGCCACGAAGCGGGGGTTGTAGATAGGACGGATGCCGTCGCGGGGGACCCGCTGGTCGAAGACCTCGCGGGGCAGTGCGCCGGTGCCGGGATCTTCGGCGAGTCCGCCCATGATGCCGAAGCCGAAGAACTGCAACAGCACAATCGCGCCGGCGACGACGACGGCCGCGACCATGATTGTGAAAACGCGATCGGACATGCCTTGAATGTACCGGTGCGGCGCATGGCTGGAGGTGAGATCGCTAACGCAGGCGCCGTGGGTCTCATGGGCGGCCGGCCCGGGAGCCACAAACAGGGTTCGGTCGGACTCGAATCGCGGCGAGCGCGGCTCCCGGCGGGTGATGGGACCGCGCTGCTATTGTGCGGATGAAGGCGTACTCCGGGTGGATCAGGAGCGAGTATATGGCGGCGCTTGACGAGTTCTTCAACGGCCGGCGCTACGTGGGCGTCGGGATCGACCCAGATTCGTATTACGGCAAGACGGTGGTGGCGAAACTGGCCGCGCGGGGTACGGAGTTCGTGGTGATACCGGCGGACGTGGATGGGGAGAGGTTCGGCGGTTTGGATTCGGTGGAGGGCGAGCTTGACGGGGTGCTGATCGAGATCGAGGGCGATCCGGACGCGATGCTGGCGGGGGGGGGGCGGGGGGGGCCGCGGGTGGGGATCGAAACGCGCTGTGAGGCGGAGGCGGCGGTGCGGGTCGGACGGGAGGCCGGGGTGGAGGTGGTGGATAACGTTTGCTCGTTGATGGCGCTGGACCCGGGCGGTATCCACTGGGTGCATCGCAAGCTGCTGGACATTTCGGGGAAGACGCCGACGCCGGCGTAGCGCCCGGGGGATCGCAGGGGGCGGCGGGGAGGCTCGCTGGAGCTGCGGGATACATGCATTTCTTCAGGGTGGCCGGGGTGCGCCATGGCGCGGCGAGTCGGGTCGCGGGGCGAATGCGGGTGGGCTTGTAGATAGTCTCACGCAGTTTCGTTGCGGGCCCGGGGAGACTGGCCCGGAGGCGGAGGTCGGGTCCTGGATCGGAAAGCGGTCGGGCAGAGCGGCAGTAGGGCACTGGAGAGAAGGAACCAGGGGAGCGGGCGGGACCGGAAACGGTCGAAATGAGCGGCGATGTGTCGCTACAGGCCGGTGAGGCCACGCAGCAGATCGCGACCGGAGCGCAGGAGATGGCGAAGGCGGCGACGAACCAGGCGGAGAGCCTGAACTAGCGGCCTTCGATTCAGAAGCAAGGGCCCCGGCAATCCGGCCGGGGCCTTTTGGGTTGGCGATCGACAGCCGGGGCGACCGGGTGGCAGGGGGCGGTCGGGCGCGGCGATGCCCGGTGATGGGGGTTACTCTGGTGCGGCGACGGCCATTGAGCGTGGGAGAGCCAAGTGGACGAGTTGACGTTCGCCTTCATGTTGACGCCGGGGGAGACGGAGCGGGAGGCGCTGATGCTGGCGGAGAGCATCCGGGCGTTTGCGGGGGACTTTCGCGAGAGCCCCATCCGGGTGCTGGCGCCGGCGGTAGGCCCGGAGGTGAACCAGGCGACCCGGGAAGGACTGGCGGCGCTGGACGCGCGGCTGATTCCGTTTGCCGTGGATCGGGCGACGCTGGAGTTTCCGTTCGCCGGCAAGATTTTCGCGGCGGCCGCCACCGAGGTCGAGGGCGAAACCGACACGCTGGCCTGGATGGACGTGGATTCGATGGTGACCGGCGACGCGGCCGAACTGGTGCTGGGAGCCGACGAGCAGTTTGGCTACCGCCCGGTGGATCACACCCTGATCGGCTCGCGTTGGGACGAGCCGGTGGATGCGTTCTGGCGATTGATCTACGCGCACTGCGCGGTGGACGTGGAACGCCTGTGGCCGATGATCGCGACCGTCGACGAGCAGCGCATCCGCCCCTATTTCAACGGCGGGATCGTGGTGGTGCGGCCGGAGTTTGGCTTGCTGCAGGCGTGGCGCGATGCCTTTGACGAGCTGCATCGGCGGGAGGCTTTTGAAGAGTTCTACGCGCGCAGTTCGGTGTACCGGAGTTTCATTCACCAGGCGGCGCTGGCCGGGACGGTGCTCGGGTCGCTGGAACCGGCGGCGATGCGGGAACTGTCGCCCCGGGTGGCCTACCCGCTGCACATGCAGGACGACTATCCGCCGGAACGCCGGGTGGAACGGCTGGATGAGTTGGTGAGTACGCGCTATGACGTGTTCTTTCGCGATCCCGACTGGGAGCGGAAGTTGCCGGCCAGCCACGGGCTGCGAAGTTGGATCGTGGAACGACGCCGGCGGGGCTAGCGCCAGGCGGGGAAGTGGCGCGAGGCGGGCGGGCTAGATCTCGTTGGTGACCTGGACGCCGAGACCGCGCAGGGATTCCACCCAGCCGGCGACCGTCTCGGTACTCGGCGGCTCGGGGTCGATGTCGTTCTCGGACTCCAGGCCAAGCCGGTGGCGCTTGCCGACGCCCAGGCTGTGATAGGGCATGACTTCGACGCCCAGCAGCCCGGTCAGCGGCCGGACGATGTCGGCGATCGCGCGGAAGTGCTCGGGCCGGTCGTTTAGCCCGGGGACGGTCGGCAAGCGGACGAGGATGGACGCGCCCATATCGTGAAGAGCCCGCAGGTTGTCCTGGATGCGCTGGACCGGAACGCCGGTGTATTCGCGGTGCCGGGCGTCATCGGTCTCTTTGAGGTCGTACAGGAACAGGTCGGTGTGCGGGGCGACCCGGGCGAGCCGGGCGAAGGTGACGTGCCCGGTGGTCTCCACGGCGGTGTGCAGGCCGGCCGCCTTCGCGCCGGCGAGCAACGCCGCGGCGAAGTCGATCTGCAGCAACGGCTCGCCGCCCGACAGCGTGATGCCGCCGCCGGAGAGTTCGTAGAACAGCCGGTCGCGCAGCACCGGTTCGAGCACCTCGGCGCACGAGATGTCCCGCCCGATCAGCTCCAGCGCCCCGGACGG
>CAYYTN010000045.1:0-1574 GCA_964474495.1 uncultured Chloroflexota bacterium | reverse complement strand
AGGTCGCAATTTTCGCGTAGGAAGACGTGGACCTGCTGCTCGTCAAAGACGTGGGCATCGTTGGGGCAGGCTTCGACGCAACTTCCGCAGGAGATACATTTGTCGACCGCAAAGGACAGCAGCTGCTCGGGGCGCTCGCTCTCGGGGTTGTGGCACCAAAGGCAGCGCAGGGGGCAGCCCTTCAGGAAAACCGTGGTGCGGATGCCCGGCCCGTCGTGGATGGAAAACCGCTGGATGTCGAAGACCCGGCCGGTTTGCTCGGCAAGCTCCGCCGGGGAACCGACGGCGGTTTGAGATTGCGCCGAGGCCATTCGCTACACACTCCGCCGATCCGCGACTCGCCGCCGAACCTGACGGAAGCCGCCCCCCGTCCGGCGGACGCGTCGCCCGCTGACTATCAAAATCTATCCGCAGAATAATATATCCTCTCTCTTGGGGGTACGGCGTGGCCTCGAAACAAGCGCCGCCGGAGGTGGAGATCATGCAGACGCTAGTGCGACCGAAGACCGACCGCGAAGACCTGAACCTGGAACTGGAACCCGGCAGCCGCAGCGATCGCCTGCGGGATATGCACTGGCAGAAGACCCACGAGCAGGCGATGGCGCGCCGGCCGGTGGCGGGCAGCGGCGAGGACACGCTGACCGGTCACGCCAGGGATTTCGCGAACCTGCTGGAAGCCAGTGACCCGTTCATTCAGGCGGATGAGCTGATCATCGGCGCGTGCCTGGCGATTCCCGAAAAAGCCAGCGACCCATTCATTCAGTCGGATGAGTTGATCGACGGCGTGTCCCTGGCGACTCCCGAGATTAGGGAAGAGATCGACCTCGGAGCGTACGACCCGCACTACCCGCCGGGCTACCCGATGCTGTTGACCGGGGGCCTGGCCGGGATGCCCGACGCGGCGCGCGAGCGGTTGAAGGCCGAGACCGACCCGGCCGGCCGCGAATTCCTACATTCGGTGGAAATCGAGGCCGCCTGCCGCTACGTCGCCAAGTGCGGCCAACACGCCCGGGGCCTGGCCGCGGACGAAGCCGACCCGACCCGGCGGGACGAACTGGAAGCGATTGCCGCGATCTGCGCCGAGCTGGCGGGCGGCGCTCCGACGTCTTTCCACGCCGCGCTGCAACTGGTGCAGTTCGTCCGCGTGTTCGGCGGTCGCGGCTGCATCGGGCGCTTCGACCAGTGGATGTACCCGTTCTACCGGCGGGACATCGACGAGGGCCGCATTACGCGGTCCCAGGCGCAGGAGCTGCTGGAATCCCTCTTCGTCAAGCTCAACTTCTTCCCGTTTGCCAATCAGGCGGACAATGACACCCTGCGCAACATATCCCTCGCCGGCCAGACCGCGGACGGGCGCGACAGTTCCAACGAACTCACCTACATGTGCATCGAAGCATCGGCAAAACTGATGCTGCCCGAGCCGAAGCTTAACGTGCGGTTCTTCCCTGGCACTCCATCCGACCTGATGCACGCCTGCGCCCGGACGCTGGCGAAGGGCGCCAACACGCTGGCGGTGTTCAACGACGAGGTCGCCGTCCCATCCCTGGTGAAGCTGGGCATCCCGCTGGAGGAAG
>CAYYTN010000044.1:2134-12948 GCA_964474495.1 uncultured Chloroflexota bacterium | reverse complement strand
TAGTTGACGATCAGGATGGATACGAGTGGATGACAGATGACGGGTGGCTCCTCAGGGTCGAGGGATCGCGAAATATCGGCTGATTCTAGACCCCCGGCCGGCCGGCAATTGAATTTTGACGGTGCGCCGGTTGTGACAATTGCGGCTCTCGATCGGGGTCCGATCTAGCGTGTGCGGGATTGCTGGATTCTTGAACCGAACTGCTGGCGAGCCCCCCGACGTTGCCATTCTGGAGGCGATGAAGGAGACCATCGTTCACCGTGGTCCGGATGACGACGGCACGTATATCAACGGCCCGGTGGCGCTCGGGATGCGGCGTCTGAGCATCATCGACCTGGATACTGGTGAGCAACCGATTGGCAACGAGGACGGGTCCGTCCAAATCGTCTTCAACGGTGAGATCTACAACTATCCGGTCCTCCGGGAGAGACTGCTTGCCCTGGGGCACCGCTTTCGGACCCATTCCGACACCGAGACCGTCGTACACGCCTACGAGGAATGGGGCGAGGATTTCCTGGACGAACTGAACGGGATGTTTGCGTTCGCGCTCTGGGATCAGAATCGGCAGCGGCTCCTGCTGGCGCGGGACCGGGCCGGTATCAAGCCTCTCTACTATGCCCGGACGAGGTCCTCCCTGGTTTTCGCGTCGGAGCTGAAGGCGCTGCTGGCCCACCCCGAGATCGAACGTGAGCTGGACGTGGAATCGTTCGGCCACTACCTGTCATTGGAATACGTGCCGACTCCCCGGGCGATACTGCGCGGGGTCCGGAAGCTGCGACCGGGCCACTATTTGCTGGTCGATGACAAAGCCGAGCGGGAGACCTGCTATTGGGATTTCGAAGTGGAGCGCAGCGAGTCGGCTGGAAGACGCGAGCCGCACCGCCACGCCCACGAATTCTCGGAACTGCTGCAGCAGACCGTGGCGGCGGAAATGATCAGCGATGTACCGGTGGGGGTCTTGCTCAGCGGCGGCCTCGATTCAAGCGCGGTCGCGGCGATGATGACCCGGGTGGCGAGCGGCCCGGTTGAGAGCTTCTCGGTTGGATTTGAGGAGAGTTCGTTCGACGAGAGCTCCCATGCTCGAAGGGTCGCGGCGCACCTGGGGACCCGGCATCACGAAACCGTGCTGAGCCCGTCGATGTTGCTGGAGCTGATCCCAAGATTGGCGACGCACCTGGATGAGCCATTCGCCGATCCCTCTGTCATGCCGACCTACCTGGTGTCGCGGTTCGCGCGGGAGCACGTGAAGGTGGCGCTGGGGGGTGACGGCGGAGACGAGATGCTGGCCGGCTACTCGACTCTCCAGGCGCACCGGGTGGCGCCCTTCTACAACCGGCTGCCGGCCTTTGTTCGCGAGCGATTGGTAGAGCCGCTGGCGCGAATGCTGCCGGTTTCGCATTCGGACTTTTCGCTGGATTTCAAGGTGAACCGCTTCCTGCGCGGCTCGGGCAGAGACGCGGCTACCCAACATCAAATGTGGCTGGGTTCGTTCTACGGCGCGCAGAAGCGCAGCATTTTGGTGCCGGAGGTTCGCGCGCGGGTGGACGCCGCTTCGACACCAGGCTTTGTGCATGAAACACTGTCGGGCTGCGCCGCCGACAACCGTCTCAACCGGGCGCTGTACCAGGACATGAAGCTGTATATGGAAGGTGGCATCCTGCCGAAAGTGGACCGCGCCAGCATGGCGGTGTCGCTGGAGACGCGGGTGCCGTTGCTGAACCGGGACATCATGACTTTCTTGGCCGCGACGCCGATTTCATTGAAGCTTCGCGGGTTCACTCGCAAATGGCTGCTGCGCGAAGCGATGACCGGCATCTTGCCGGATGACATCCTGAAACGACCGAAGAAGGGGTTCGGAATCCCGATTGCACGCTGGTTTGGCGGGGAACTGCGAGAGATGGCCCAGGACTACTTCAGCGCGGAGCGTCTACGTCGCCAGGGACTATTTGATCCGAAGGCGGTGGGGGAACTGTTCCAGGACCATTTGGATCGACGCCGTAACAATCACAAGATGCTGTGGACGCTCCTGATGTTCCAACTCTGGTGGGAGAACTGGATGGAGCGCGGCTAGGAGCGTCGCCCCCGGGACGCCTCGGCGATCAGTCCCTGTCCGAAGATGAGAATGCCGAAGAAGAGACCTATCAGGCCGGCGAGCAGCAGGGTGCCGGAGCCGCCGACTGCCCAGAGCACGATCAACAGCGCGGCAATAGACCAGGTGAACCCGGTCAACAGGGTGAAGATCTTGATAGGGTTATGGCGCACCGCGGCCTGCACGATGACCTGCAACATCCGCAAACTGTCTCGACCGGCGCGAATCTTGGATTTGCCTTCGCGGGCGCGATATTCGCTGCTGATGAAATGCACGCCAAGGCCGTCGCTGATCATGGCCAGCGTGAGCCCGGTGCTGAATGAAAATCCGGTGCTGAGGATGTCGAAATAGCGCAGCACGGCATCCCGTCGAAACACCCGCAGGCCGGAGTTGACATCGGGGATGTGGCGGCCGGTCACGAAGGAAGCCAGCAGGATGAGCAGCCAGCGGGCCAGCCGACGTAGCGGCGATCCGTGGAAGTGGCGACCGGTGCGCGCGGCGACCACCATGTCGTAGTGTTCCGCGGTTTCAATCAGCCGCGCGGCAGTGGCGGCCGGGTAGGTATTGTCGGCGTCGGTGATGAGGACCCATTCGTGCTGCGCCGCCCGGATCCCGCGCCGCAGTGAATGACCGTACCCCATGTTCGATGGCGGGCCGACTACGTCGGCGTCGGCGCCGATGGCCGCGGCACGGGTGCTGTCGGTCGAACCATCATCGACGACAATAATTTCGAATTCGCCGCCCAGATCCGACAGAGCCTCGCGGTACTCGTTCACCACGTCGGCGACGGCACGCTCTTCGTTGAAGGCCGGGATGACTACCGACACGGTGGGTATGCTCATGACCTACCGCCGCAGGGCCCGCGCGAAGAAACCGCGCACGAAACCGACGCCGTACACCGCATGAGTCGCCACGACGCCGAGGACGGCCATGACCGCAACCAACGGTTGACGGGTTCGGGCGGCGATCTCCCCGCCGGTGGCGGCCAGGGCGAGCCCGTACACGGCAATCGCCAGCTTGTAGGCAGTCCACAACGGACCGATGTTTCGAATAGTCAACGGGCCGGCGACCAATCCGATAACCCAGATGGTGGGTATGAGGTAGGAAAGCCGGAGCGAGGTAC
The DNA here is from genome assembly GCA_964474495.1 of uncultured Chloroflexota bacterium. GTDB lineage: Bacteria > Chloroflexota > UBA11872 > UBA11872 > VXNJ01 > JASLPR01. The sequence continues at coordinate 9,736 of CAYYTN010000044.1, read as the reverse complement.
GCGGATACTTGCGGGCAAAGTGCCCGCGGTGAATGCCGTACTGCACGATCTGGCGAAGGTGCGGCACGAAGAGATCGCGGCGGTGGTGATAGACCAGGATGTCGGGGTCATAGCGGATCCGGCCGCCCTGTTCCAGGAGCGCCAGGCAGAGCTTGGTGTCTTCGCCGGGGTAGAAGTGAGTGTCAAAACCGCCGGCGGACTCGAACGCGGTGCGACGAACCAGGAAGTTCATCGATGGGAAGTCGTCGACCCAGCGAGCGGCCTCGGGAAGAACTCGATAGCGGTAGTTTCCGCCGCCGAGGAGTGACGCATACACCCAGCCAGAGGCCTGGGCCAGGAGCCCGTCCGTGGGTGGCGTGACCCCCGGACCGCACACGGCGACAATCTCAGGATTATCAAGGATTTCGACGGCACGATTGAGCCAGTCCGCCCGGGGAAAGGCATCGTCGTCTATGAAGGCGAGAATCTCGCCACGGGCGGCGTCGGCGCCACGGTCACGCTTGTGGGCTGGTCCCACCGGGCCTGTTGGGACTACTTTGGCTCCTGGCAGGCCCGCGGGCACCGGATCGTCGGGCAGGACGATTGCCTCCACGTTCGGGTAGGTCAAATTGGAGATGGCCTGCAGGCACTCGGTCAGGACGGCCCCCGGGGCCTTACAAGGCACTATTACACTGACCAGGGGTCGTGCCGGCTCAATCATGTTCAAGATCTCCCCGGGTGGGGTGGGCGGGGTACACGTCCAACACCCGCATTCGCCAGAAGACCCGAATGGTATCAGCGAGCATCTGCTTGACCGTACTGGTGCGGATCGAGCTGGTGAAGATCAGATCGATTGAGACCGGGCACTCCACGATTCGATCGAACCCGCGGCGAACGGCCAGGGCCAGCAATTCGATGTCGATCGAGAATCCGTCGATGGTCAGGTCTTTGAACAGGCTCTGCGCCAGGTCCCGGCGCATGAATTTGAGCCCGACCTGGGTGTCGTGTACTTCCAGATCGAACATGAACTTGATCATCGTCTGGTAACCGAAGCTGTATACCCGACGGCGCAATGGATATCGAACGCGGGATTCCTTGTGCCGTTTTGAGCCCACGGCGATGTCGGCGTCGCCGCGAGCAATGATGCTGGCGCAATGGGCAATAGCTTCCGGGTCGATGTCCATGCCGGCGTCCAGGTAACCGGCGATGTCCCCGGTAACAAGTTGGAAGCCGGTCCTCAGGGCGTTGCCCTTGCCACGATTCTGCTCGATGACGTGAACCGTCAGTTCGTCAATCTCGAGTGCCTCGGCGCGTTCGGCGGTGTCGTCGATGCGGCCGTCGATCACCAGGATAATTTCGAACTGGCGGGCTATGCCGGCCAGTGCGCTGCGGATCCGCGCCATATCAGTGGCAATGGAGTCTGCCTGGGCGTACGCGGGCACAACTACGGATAGCTTCGCATCCAGCCTGGATGGAGCAATGCCGTCGCCGGATTGTGGGGGACGTCTGTTTGTCGCGGGTGAACTTGCCGAGTCGTTCTCTCCGGGGGGCTCTGCGCGGTGCCAGTGATCCAGAATTCGAATGCTACCGCAAACTACCCCATCTGCTGTCGGCGAACGCGGGCCAAGCTAATCTTGTGCGGGATTGAATCGCGGGACGCTCAGCCGGGTCGGCAGAATCGGAGCGGGCCCCTCATCGATGAGAGAAGGACAATTGCGAAGAGCCCTGGTCGCCGGCGGCGCCGGCCTGATCGGCTCCCATCTCTGCGAACACCTGCTCAGCCAGGGGTATGAGGTCGTCGCTGTTGACAACTTTGTCTCGTCCTCGCGCGGCAACGTGGAGGCCCTTTCCGGTCTGGATGGGTTCTCCTTCTTCGAACATGATGTGCTCGATCCGCTGCCTGACGTGGGGTCTGTCGACGAGGTGTATCACCTGGCCAGTCCGGCCAGCCCGGTCTTTTTTGAAGCTCTGGCGGAAGAAATCGCGATGGTGAATTCGGTCGGTACCTGGAATTTGCTGGAGTTCGCCCGCGAGCAAGAGGCCGCGTTCCTGTTGGCGTCTACTTCGGAAATCTATGGTGACCCCGAACAGCATCCGCAACGGGAGAGCTACCCCGGCAACGTCCACACCATCGGGTTGCGGGCTCCGTATGACGAAAGCAAGCGGTTCGCGGAAACCCTGACATATCTTGCGGCTCGGAAATACGGCGTGGACGCGCGCATTGTCCGGATTTTCAATACGTTCGGCCCCCGAATGCGGATGGATGACGGTCGAGCGGTGGTTGAGTTCATCGTGCGGGCATTGCGCGGCGAACCGCTGGTCGTATTTGGGGACGGCACCCAGACGCGAAGTTGGTGTTTCGTCACAGACATGGTGGTCGGGATTCACCGGGCGATGACGGTGGCGATGGAGGCGGCTTTGCCGATCAACCTGGGAAACCCCCGGGAAATGACGATTGGTGAGGTGGCCGAGCAGGTGATAGCCGTGGCCGGCGGCGACTCGAAGATCGAATACGCACCGCTGCCACCGGACGATCCCGTCCGTCGCTGCCCGGACATTGCCCGGGCGCGCGAGTTGCTGGATTGGGAGCCGCGGGTCACGATTGAAGACGGGCTGGCAGCAACGATTGGCTGGTATCGTGACCAGGTTGGAGAGTCAGGCTAGTTGGGCGAGGGTTCCCCGATCCGGAGCAGGTTGGAGCGGATCGGTCGAAGATGCGACACTTTCATGGATTTGAGCCACCGGCGGGAATCGCCCGGCCGGCCTTCAACCAATCAGGAACGGTCAGTTTGCGCGTCGCAATAAGCTTCCCTCCCTTTCACAGCGAAAAGGGAATCCCGCTGCTTTCGCAGAACCGCCAGTACCAGGTCTTCTCCACCGGGCAGAGCGGCGGATCCGGAATCGTCGGATTGTTGAACAAATTCGTCGGCGCCACGGTGATCTTTCCGGTTCTTCCGGCCCTGGCCGCGACTCTGCTACAGCAAAGCGGTCACGAGGCTATCTGGCTGGACGGAATAGCCGAGGGCTGGTCATGGGACGAGTACTGCCGGCAGATCGAGCTTGCCCGTCCAGAGCTGATGATGATCGAGACCAAGACCCCCAGCGCACCGGCGATCTACGAGTGCATCGACGATCTGAAACGCCGGTTCCCGGAAATGATGATCGCGCTGCTGGGAGATCATGTGACCGCCTTTCCGGAAGAGGCGTTCGTGTTCTGCGGAGTCGATTACACAGTTCGCGGCGGGCAGTTCGATTTCGCGAGCCTGAATCTGGCAAATCACCTTGCCCGCGGTGAGGATCTGGGCGGTGGCTTCTTCTGGCGCGAGAATGACGTGATCTGCAACAGCGGCACCGAACCGGCCCCGCCGATCCCGGTGGAACATCGCCCGCACATAGACCGCGAGCTGGTGAAATGGGAACTCTACGCCTACCGCAATGGGAACTTCTTGAAGAAGGGGACCTACGGATGGGCGACGGGTACGACATCGGCCGACTGCTGGTGGCGCCGGCGGATTCCCGGTGGGCCGAGCCATGGGGGTGGTGGCTGCACGTTCTGTTCATGGACCAGCATGCTGCCGGAATTCTCGGTGCGTCCGGTCGAGGACTACCTGGATGAACTTGAACGGCTGGCCAAACTGGGGGTTCAAGAGGTATTCGACGACACCGGCACCTTCCCGACCGGTTCCTGGTTGCGACGTTTCTGCGAGGGCGTGAAGGAACGTGGGCTTCACAAGGTGCTGATGTTCGGCTGCAACATGCGGGCGGACGCGCTGTCGCCAGCAGACTATGAATTGCTGGCGAGCGCGAACTTCCGCTTCATTCTGTACGGGATCGAGTCGGCAAACCAGCGGACTCTGGACGTGTTGAACAAGGGGACCAGCGTCCAGCAGCAATGGGATTCGGTCCGTTGGGCGAGCGAGGCCGGGTTGGAGCCGCACGCGACCTGCATGGTCGGCTATCCGTGGGAGACCTACGACGAGGCGCGGCGCACAATCGAATACAGCCGGCGGACCTTTGAGCGTGGATGGATCAGCACGCTGCAGGGAACGATTGTCATGCCCTATCCGGGGACGCAGTTGTACGCCCAGGCCCGGCAGAACAACTGGCTACGGTTTGACGGGCCGGAAAACTGGCACCGGTACGACATGCGCGAGCCGGTACTGCGATCGCCGATACCCCACGAGCAGATCATGGGGCTGGTGCAGAGTCTCTACACGAGTTTCCTCAGCCCCCGGTTCATCGGTCGGACGTTGCGCCGGTCCATACGCAGCCGCGATCACTTCCGCTACTACATGGTGCGTGGGTCGAAGTACCTGGTCGGGCATCTGCTGGACTTCCGCCGGAGCCAGATCGAGGCCAAGTCGGGGGAAGGCAAGATCGGGCCCGACACCGGGGTCGCGGAACTCCCCGTGAAGCTATATACGGCCGGGGGCTCCACGGCGCCGGTGCCCGAGGAAGTTAAGGGCGCGGCCCAACCGGTTTCAGGCTAGCCAGACCGGATCGTCGGATCGGTGGCGGCTACTGCAGGCCACCCAGCGCCGGGCTGTCCAGGTCGGCCGCTTCGGCGTCTTCGGCGCTCACGCGGAGATGGTGAAGGTGGGTCTGCCGGAACAGGACGACCACGGAGACGGTGAGGAACGCGGCCATTATCGCTCCGCTCGTGAGCAGGACCCAGGCGAACTGCATCGTCGACGAAGCCCAGAACAGGTAGAGCGCGGTCTGCGCGGCGGCGACCGGGACCAGGCCGACCCAGATCCAATTCCACCCGGCGGCGATGAGCACGTAAGTCAGAAAGAGCGAAGTGGTCAGGAGGGCGGTTCCTAAGAGATAGACTTGCATCAGCTCGGGGTTGGCGGCATAGCGCTCGCCGACCAGGGCGTTGTGCACGAATCCGGGAAGCGCGTAGCCAACGATAATCGTCGGAATTGCGATCAGCACCATGACGCTGGCGCTGTTGCGAATGAGCGGCCAGCGCAAGCCCCCGGAGGCAAACATGTCGCGAAATCGCGGCAGGATCAGCAGGCCGAGCACGAATCCGGCGTAGAAGATGACCCTCCCGGCCAGGGCGGCGGCCGAGTAAGCCTCCATATCGAGCGCGAAAAACCGATAGTTGGCGATTACGACATCAATCGCCTGAACGCCGAAGATCGCGAAGGTTGCCGGCACCGAGCGCAGTTGCACCCGAAGGGTGTGCCAGAGGCCTTCCGATACTTCCTCCCGGCCATCGAGTTGAGCCGAGCCGCGCGGATACAGGAGCCAGATAGCGATCAAGGTCGACACGAGGTAGCCAAAAGCAAAGCCCGAGGTCGCACCGGAGACGCCAAAGCCGATGGCGACGAAGATCACTGCCAGGAGCACGCGCGAAACCGCCTCGATCAGCATCACCACGCCCAGTGAGCCAAACCGGTGACCGCCCTGGAAGGCGCCGCGAAATGCCGACAGGACGAGGGACAGGAGGAAGGTAAGCGCCAGCCACACCAGCACGGTGTTCTCTTCGAATTTGAAGATGGTCTTGAGCGGGCCGGCGAAGACGGCGAATGCGACAACCGCCACCATTCCCATCGCGCCGCTGATGAGCGCTGCGCGCAGGGCAAACGGCCAGGCTTGCCAGGCACCGCCCCGGGCTACCACGTGGCCGGTGCCGACGGCGACCGCCGCCTGAAATGAGTTTGCCGGGAACAGGATGATGGCGATGAAGGAGACAATTGCCAGGACGATTGGGTATTCGCTTGGCTCCATCATCCGGGCCATCGCCAGCTGGTAGACATAGGACAGCACGTTGGCGGCCATGGCCAGCGCGAGGAAGACGATGGACTGGCGGGCGACTCCACCGAGGCGCCGGGGAGGTCCGACGGATGTTTCAGTTGTGGCTGGCTGAGGCTTGCCGCTGATCGGTTCCGGCTCCAAATCCTAGAAGAACATATATCGAAGCCAGGAGTATACGTAGCGCAGCCACGTCCCTCGCAACGAGATCTTGGAACGCCCGGCGCCGCGTTCGAATTCGTGACTCGGGACCTCGGCGGCCCGATACCCCTTCTTCAGAACCTTCATCAACATTTCCTGCTCGATGGTTGTGATGTCTTCCTGGAGATCAATGTCGATGGCGGTCGTGCGCCGAATCGCCCTAAAACCGTTCTGCGAGTCGGTCAGCCGTACGTTGAAGCGATAGTTGATGCCGAGCATGATGATCTGTTGCCCGAACCACCGGATGAACCGATCCAGGTCCCCGGTCATCTCATCGCTGCCTCCCCGTGGCCGCGAACCCACCACCAGATCGGCTTCATCGGCCAGGATGGGAGCCACCAACTTCGGGACGTCATCGACAACATGCGAACCGTCGGCATCGATGAAGACAAGAACATCGCCCGTCGCTTCCCGTATCGCGGTGCGGACCGCGTCCCCCTTGCCGGCCCCGCCGTCGAAGACCACCCGGGCACCGGACGCCCGCGCCAGTTCGGCGCTGGTATCCAGGGAGTGGCCGTCAATCACCAGAAGTTCGTCGGCATATTGCCGGACGCCTTCCAGGACTGCGGTGATGGTCTCGGCTTCGTCTTTTGCGGGGACTACTACGGTAACTTTCATCGCCTGGCCGGGTCGTTGACGCGGAATTCGGTGAAGCGCCGATAGTGTATCCGGGCAGCGAGAGTTTATCGGTTGCCCAACCCGCCACCAACCCCGGCGAAATCCCGTAGGAAGTCCGCTCGCGCGGATTCGGACCGGGTAACGAACGGGGCCTTTGTTGGGTTAATGTAGGCGGACAGAGTCGGGCGAAAGCCCTCTAATCAGATGCGATTTGTGGAGGAGACAGTGCCGACCGCAGTCATCACCGGCATCACGGGCCAGGATGGGTCATATTTGGCCGAGTTCCTGCTGGCAAAGGGCTACCGCGTCGTTGGGATGGTGCGCCGGACCAGCTCTGATCCCCTGGTGCGGATAGCGCACGTCCTCGAGGATGTGGAGCTCGTCCCGGGGGATCTGCACGACCAGTGGTCGTTGATGGACCTGTTGCGAAAGTACGAGCCGGACGAGGTTTACAACCTCGGGGCGCAATCCTACGTGCTCACCTCCTGGAATCAACCGGTGCTCACCGCCGAGGTGACCGCGCTCGGCGTGACTCGCATCCTGGAGGCCATTCGTACCTTCAATCCGGAGATCAAGTTCTACCAGGCTTCGAGCAGCGAGGTCTTCGGCAAGGTTCGCGAAGTTCCGCAGCGAGAGACGACCCCCCTGCACCCGCGCAGCCCCTACGGAGTGGCCAAAGCCTACGGTCACTGGATCACCGTGAATTACCGTGAGAGTTACGACTTGTTCGCCTGTTCGGGAATCTTGTTTAATCATGAGTCTCCTCGGCGTGGCCTGGAGTTTGTGACCCGCAAGGTCAGCTACGCCGTGGCGCGGATCAAGCAGGGCGTGGATGACAGCCTGGGACTGGGAAACCTGGACCCGTCGCGGGACTGGGGATTCGCGGGCGACTACGTGAAGGCAATGTGGCTGATGCTGCAGCAGGACGAACCGGATGATTTTGTCGTCGCGACCGGTCTTGCGCATACGGTGCGCGAGATGGTGGAGATCGCGTTCAACCGCGTCGGACTGGACTATCAGGACTATGTCGTGACGGACGAA
>CAYYTN010000044.1:0-2083 GCA_964474495.1 uncultured Chloroflexota bacterium | reverse complement strand
CGGCGATTCTTCGAAGGCCAAAGAGGTGCTCGGCTGGGAGCCGAAGGTCAGCTTCCGTGAACTGATCGAGATGATGGTCGATTCCGATTTGGAACTGGTCGAACGCGAATTGCGGACCGGGGTGGTAGCCAGCCGACCGACGTACGGCTGAGAAGCGGCTTCGGCGCTGCACGAACAGGAGGTCGAGTCCCGTGCTGATCGAGAAGAAGCTTGAGGAACTGGGGATCAGCCTGCCCGAGGTCGTGGCGAACACAAATCTGCCGCTGATTCCGGGGGTGAAGACCGGGAATCTGTTGTATTGCTCGGGGAGAGGGTCGGACGCCGATCCAGGGGGCGCCTGGGAGGGCAAATTGGGGCGCGAGTTTTCGACGGAAGAGGGCTATGTGGCGGCGCGGTGGTGCGCGGTCGGGTTGCTGGCTCAGGCGAAAGCGGTGCTGGGTGATCTGGATCGGATCAAGCGGGTGGTGAAGATCCTGGGCATGGTCAACTGTACGCCCGATTTCGAAGAGCATCCGCAGGTGATCAACGGATGCTCGGATCTCTTTTTCGAACTGTGGGGCGAGATGGGCCGGCACGCGCGCTCGGCGGTTGGCATGGGGAGTCTGCCGGCAGGAATCCCGGTTGAGGTCGAGATAATCTTCGAGGTGGACTAGCCTGATCGGCGAGGAATCGCCGTGCCGACGCCGGCATTCTGGCGGCTAGCCGAGGTTGCAGGGAATATTGTCTGCGATTCTTGAATACATCCCGGTCTCGATAGCCGCCCTGCTGCCAGGTCTCGGCGGCGCCGGACTAGTGGCCTGGTTGCTGCCCGACGAACGGCGGCTACCGGTCATCCTGGGCGGGGGCATGGCGGCCGGCAACGCGCTGGCGATTTTCGCGTTGATGGCGTTTCTGCGGATCCTTCCGATGCCGGTGGCGGTCCCCCTGGTGTTCGCGGCGACTCTCCCGGGCGCGGCCTACCTCGTGCTACGGGTGTGGCGCGGCGGGCTCGTGTGGGACGTATCGACCGGCTGGACGGTTCTGGGCCTGTCGGCTCTGGGGCTTATATCGGTGGTAGCGGTGGTGGACCTTTCGGCCAGCATTTGGGGCGGAGCGACCCACGAGAACCTGGTGGTGCGGATGGCAATGGCCGCTCACGGGGCTCGCGGTGATTGGCCGATCATGGACCCCTATTCCCCGGACCATCAGCGTCTCTACCGGCATGCGGCGCAGGCCTGGACATCGGGGCTGATGCGCATATCCGGTGCCGGCCTGTACCCGGCAACGGTCGTCGTGGTTGTTGGCTCCGTGTGGGGGATCGCCGGAGGTCTGTTCGCCGCGCTGGCCCGATTGCGCACCTACCTGGCGGGATTTCTGGGCGCGGCGTTGTTCATGACGGCGGCACCGGCAAACTTCCTTGGGGTCTGGAAATCTCCGTTCGCCTCGCTCAGCGACTCTCGAGCCTACGGCCTGGCGCTGGTCAAGAGGGAGATCCTGCAGGGCTACGTGCTGGGCCACGGATTCGCCCTGGCGCCGGGAAATGACTTCACGATGGTTGTTGGCCTGGGGGTGGGGGCCGGGGCGGCGTTCCTGGCAACCGCCCTGGCCGATTCTCGAGCCCGACGAAGGACGGTGATGGTTCTCGCCGCGATGGCGCTGGCGGCGGCAGGAGCGGCCGCCGAGCAGGTTCTGCCGGTTGTCGCGGCGATGTTCCTGGCGGTGGCGACCGGCCTGGCGATTCGTCGCCGGTGGGCGCCGGCCCTGGCCCTGGCGGGCGCGGTCGGGCTGAGCGTGGCTCTTGTGGTGATTCCGGAGGGGACCTACGCGGCGCTGGTCTTTGGCAGCGATGTAGGGCAGCGGGCCAGCTTTGCCTTCACGCCCGAACTATTCCTGCGTCTGCCGACCGAATACCTCTTCTACGCGGGCAGTGAAGCGAAGTTCTTCGCGGTGCCGGCGGAGACTTTGCGGGTGTGGTTGTTTGAACTAATCGCGCTGAAGGAACTCGGCTGGATATATCTCGCGATCGCAGTTCTGGCGGTACTGGGCTGGCGGCGGCGGGCCTTGACGTTGTGGCCGGTGGCCCTGGTGCCTTTGGTGGCATTCC
>CAYYTN010000043.1:0-13111 GCA_964474495.1 uncultured Chloroflexota bacterium | reverse complement strand
GAATCCAGCGCGAAGGCTTCTACCCGTTCCCCGGAGACGAGATACGCGCCCGTTCCCGGCGGGTGTTCGAGCGCCTCGACCGCCACTCCCGCGACGCCTCCGGATTCGAGCTTTCCCGCAGCGACGAGTTCGCCCTCCTCATCGTCAGCGCCCTCGAGGGCCGCGGGGACTGCCGGATCAACGCCAACATCCCCAACAACGACCTGATCTCCAACCTGCCCGACGGCGCCTGCGTCGAGGTTCCCTGCCAGGTCGATGCGCTGGGCGTGCACCCGCACCGTGTCGGCCCGCTGCCCGCCCAACTCGCCGCCCTCAACCGCACCAACGTCAACGTCCACGAACTGGCGGTCGAGGGCCTGCTTACCGGATCACGCGAGCCGATCTACCAGGCCCTCATGCTCGACCCGCTCACCGCCGCCGTCGTCGATCCCGACGCCATCGTCGCGATGGCCGACGAACTCTTCGAGGCCCACCGCGGGGCGATCCCGGCGGTCTTCTACCCGTCCTGAAACGAGTCGGCGGGCAAGTCCCGCCCAGACGTCCGGGCCGCTGCGGCCGCCGACGCGAAGAGGCCGGGCGCCCTACGCGCCCGGCCTCCCCCGCTCTCACCAAACGAGATCTTCCTGCCTGGCTCCGGCTTGTGTCGCCTGCGTCGATTGGCGACGCCGGTGCCAGGCTAGAACAGGTCGCTACAGCTTGATCTGCAAAGGATCGGAGTTGTAGCTGTTCTCGTCACCGGAGTCGTCAAAGATGGCGACGCCGACGGTGTAGGTGCGTCCCGACTGCAGCTGCAAATCGTCCGCGCTGCCGGTGCTCAGGTTGCGCGACAGGATCACCGTCCACTGGCCGTTCGCGTAGGCTGCGTCGGCGGTGATGTGACCGCGGTCACCCGAGGGGTCGCTCAGCATCCGCTGCGGAATCTGGGTTCCGGCCGGCCAGTCGAGGCTGACATCGATCTCGATCGCCTCGTTGGTCTTCAGGAATCCAGGCAACGTCTGCGGCACGTCCGGGTTCGGCATGTGCGAAGGACCGTCTTTGGCCTCATTGCGGTTGCGCGAGTCCCCGCCGCCGCCCTCGTCCTTGTGGCGGCCGGACGCCTTCTCGGCGGTCCCGGCGGTCAGGTAGCCGTCATCGGCGAAGTTCAGCGGGTCCGTCCGGTAGGACTTCCAGTGCCACATGTCGCCCTTGCCGGAGTCGGCCGCGAAGTACCAGTCGTCGGTTTCGCCGTCACTGTGACACGCCACCGCGCAGCCCTTCGTGGCGAAGTTGTCGATCCGGTCGAGTTCCCAGAGGATCGCGACCCGATCTTCGTTTCCGGAGAGTGCCGACCAGCTCGTACCGTCGAACTCCCAGGTTCCCTTCACCATGCTCGCCGAAGCGTCGTTCCACACGAACTTCAGGAAGATCTGGCTGTCGGTGCGCAGGCCCTGCATCGTTACATCGACGTTCGAGCCCTCAAACTTGGCCGCGCCGACGCTCGTGAACGTCATCGACTTGGCCTTGTCTTTCCAGAGGCTGTCAGTGGCCCCCGACGGCGCGCGGTCTACCTTCGGGACCGACAGCACGCCTTCCTCCTCGCCGCCGCAGGCGGCCAGGATCGTGACCATCATGGCCAGCAGCGCCGTCCCCAGCGCCAGACGAATCTTCATCAGAACAAACTCCTTACGAACGAGGGATTCCCCGAACCCCGCGTGATTGCCTACGTCGTGAGACCCAAAACCATCAGGATCAGCATTGCCACAACCACCAGCCCCGCCCCGACCATCGCCTTCTTGCGGCGACTCGCCTTGCGTTCGGGGCTCCGATCCAGAAACGGGATCGCCGCCACCGCCACGAGCCCGAGCGTGGGCAGGACCACGGTGCCAATCACTTCCAGGCGACCCGGAAAGAACTTCAGCATCTGGAACACATTCGCGAAATACCACTCTGGCCGCGGAACCACGCTCGTGTCCGTCGGGTCCGCCGGGATGCCGACCTCGACCCGAAACACGATCGCTAGGATCATCACCCCGGCGGTCACCAGCAGCGCCGTCACCACCGTGTCGAACATCGCCGCCGGGTAGAACCGCTCCGGCTCCTTGCCCGGTCCGCCCGTGCCTTCGCTCATAGCGGGTGCCTGATTCCCTGGCGACGCACCATCAGCAGGTGCCCGCCCATCGTCACCGCCGCCACCAGCGGCAGCAGGAAGGTGTGGGCCCAGAAAAACCGCACCAGCGCCACCGCTCCCAGTTCCGCGCCTCCACGCACCACCCGCAGCAGGAAGTCACCGATCACCGGCACCGTCCCCAGCACGCTCGTCCCCACCATCGTTGCCCAGTAGGCCGTCTGGTCCCACGGCAGCAGATAGCCCGTAAACGCAAACGCCAGCACCAGCACCAGCAGGAACACCCCGGTGATCCAGTTCAGTTCCTTCAGCGGCTTGTAGGCCGCGTGATAGAACACCCGCAGCATGTGCAATCCCACCGTGATGACCATCAGGTTGGCCGCCCAGTGGTGCATGCCCCGGATCAGCCAGCCCAGGTTCACGTCGTAGGTGATGAACACCACGCTGTCGTAGGCATGGTCCGGCGTCGGCACGTAGTAAAGGGCCAGCAGCGCCCCCGTTATCACCTGGATGATGAACAGGAACAGCGTGATCCCGCCCAGGCAGTAGAGCCAGTTGATCCCCGCCGGAACCGGCTTGTTCAGTGCCGCCCCCACCGGTTCCTTGATCTCGAAGCGCTCGTCCAGCGCGTCGTAGATTCGCCCCGGAATCTTCATCCGCCTAGACCTCCAGCGCGTAGATGTCGCCGTCGCGAATCTCCGCGTCGAGTTGGGCCAGGTCATGCGGTGGCGGCCCGCTGATGACCTTGCCGTCGCGATCGAAAATGCCGGCGTGACAGGGACACTTGAAACGGTCTTCAGAGGGCACCCATTTCACGTTGCAGCCCAGGTGGCTGCAGCGCGCCGAAAGCACGTAGGGGGCCGCCCCCAGCCGCACGTAGAGGATTCGTTCATCGTTGCGGGTCATCCAGCCGTCCCGGCGGGTCACCGAATAACGGACCTGTTCCATGGAGTCCGGCGGGAGCTCCTCGGCCTTCGCCACCTTCACCCACTGCGGCGGCCGCTTCGTCAGCGCCGGCGATACCACATGGCCCACTCCCGGGATCGCGAACGCCAGCCCGATCACCGCGCTGCCCAGCCCGATGGCCACGCCCTTCAGTGTCCGGCGTCGCCCTGCCGCCTCCGCCGGCGTCGTTGGCTGGCTGTCGGCAACGCCCGCTTGCCCGACGCTTCGCTCCCCCGTAGCCACTCGGCCACTCCATTCAATTGCTGCCGGCGGGACCCGCGGCCCGCCCGCCCCGTAGCTCCAGCCGTCCGAATCCCCGCCGGGTTCCGTCTGCCGGAATCGACGGAACCGGGGTCTGTCCGGGTCCCATTTTCTCCATGGGAAACCTCTGATTGCAGTCTGCGCGGCGCCTGTCCCTCCCACAAGCGGGCGCACACGTGTCGTCCAGCAGGTAGAAACACCTGCCGCAACCCCGTGCTTGCACCCCCGGCCAATAGGTACCCGCCCGGATGCTGCGGACTAGAATCTCGGGGCACAATGGACCTGTAGTGCAGAAGGGGGGCCGTGGAATCTGTCAGCGTGCGAGTGGTTCTGGGCGAAGATCACGCCCTGGTCCGGGAAGGCACCCGAAGCCTTCTGGAAGAACACACCGACATCAACGTCGTCGGCGAAGCCGGCGACGGCGACGCCGTTTTGGCCCTCATCCGCGAGCAGCGTCCCGACGTCGCCATCCTCGACATCCGCATGCCCGGCATGTCCGGCATCGAGGTTCTGAAACGTCTCGCGACCGACGCTCCCGATACCAGGGCCCTCATGCTCACCGCCTACGACGACGACGACTACATCGTCGCCGCCCTCGATGCCGGCGCCGTGGGCTTCATGCTCAAGACCGCCCGTTCCGCCGATCTCGTCGACGCCGTCCGCCGGGTGCAGCAGGGCGAACCGGTTCTCCATCCGGCCATCGCCATCAAGGTCGCCCGGCTCTGGGCGCGTAGTCGCGGCGCCTCCGAAACCCCCCGCGCCGAAGAGCTCAGCGCCCGGGAACTTGAGGTCCTCAAGCTCGCCGCCACCGGTCTGCGCAACCGCTCCATCGCCGATCAGCTCGGCATCAGCGTCCGCACCGTCGAAGGCCACATAAACAACATCCTCGGCAAGCTCGGCGTCTCCACGCGCATCGAAGCCGTCCTCTACGCCGCCGCCCGCCACTGGGTCCTGCTCGACGAAGAGAGCTCCCGGTGATCCGCCTTCCCGCCTGGCTCCGCGCTGGCCCGCTCGGCGCCATCACCCCGGGTCTCGGCCGGCGCCTCTCGCCCACCGGCGAAGGCCTCAGCGCCTACCGACCGCGCTTTGGCAACTGGCGCTTCTGGGCCGTCCAGGTCCTGGTCCTGGCAATCGCCGGCCTCCACGACATCTTCGAGCACGGCGTGCTGCCCGACGTCGGCATTCTCTACTGGGTCCCCTACTCCGTCTTTCTGGTCCCGATCGTCTACGCCGGGCTCAATTTCGGTTTCGCCGGCGCCGTCGCCACCTCCGCCTGGGCCACCCTTCTCGTAACTCCCAACTGGCTCCTGTGGCACGACGGCATCGAGCGCGGCGGCGTCATGTTCCAGCTGGCCGTCATCAACGTCGCCGCCGTCATCATCGGCCAGCGCGTCGATCGCGAGCGAAACGCTCGCCATCGCGCCGAAACCGCCGAGTCCGCCCTGCGCGTCTCCGAGGCTCGCTACCGGGGGCTCTTTCAGTCCAGCCCCGCCGGGGTCGTCGTCGTCGATCCCGGCGGCGACCTCATCGAGGCCAACCCGGCCGCCTCGGCGCTGTTCGGCCGGAGCCCCGATGAGCTCCGGACCATGACCCTGGCCGGCGTCGTCGGGGCCCGCGACGCCGGCACGATCCTCGCTGCCTGGTCGGAGCAGGACACCGATCTACCCAACCTCACGATTCAGCGCGGCGACGGCGATACCCTCTACCTGGAGCCCGTGCTGACCCGCACCGACGCTGAAGACGACGAGCCGGCCATGCAGATCCTCTGGCAGGACGTCACCGAGCAGATGCGCCGCCAGGCCGGCCTCAAGGCCTACGCCGCCTACGTCCTCCGCGCCCAGGAAGAGGAGCGTCAGCGCATCGCCCGCGATCTGCACGACGACTCCGTCCAGGCCCTCGTCCTGCTGTGTCGCAAGCTAGATCAACTCGAGTTCGACAATGATTCGATGACCGACGATCTCGTCCTCGGCCTGCGTGATGCCCGATCCCACACCGAGGAGGTCGTCGGCCGCCTCCGTGACTACAGCCGCGCCCTGCGCCCGCCCATCCTCGAGGATCTCGGCCTCGTCACCTCCATCCGGCGCCTCCTCATGGACCTCACCGCCGAGACCGGCGCGGCGGGCAGCCTCGAGGTGACCGGCGAAGAGGCCCGTCTGCCCGGCGATTTAGAGCTCGGCCTCTTCCGCATCGCCCAGGAGGCGCTGCGCAACGTTTCCCGCCATGCCCGCGCCCGGCAGGTCCACGTCGAGCTTCGCTTCGCCCCCGAACGCCTCACCCTCACCATCGTCGACGACGGCGAGGGGTTCTCCCTCCCTCCCGACTTCGCCAGCCTGGTGACGAACGATCATCTTGGCCTGGTCGGCATGCGCGAACGCGCCGAGATTCTCGGCGGTCAGTTGCAGATTGGCGCCCGACCCGGCGCCGGCACCCGCATCGAGACCGTCATCCCGGTCCCGGCGATCCTTCCGACCTAGGCCGCCCCTTCCGGGCTCCCTCCCTGGTCCCCGCTCAGGCTCAGGTGCACCGCCCCCCGCATCAGTTCCGCCCGGTTGTGCAGATCCAGTTTCTGCATGATGTGGGTCCGGTGGGTCTGCACCGTCCGCACCGTCAGGTTCAGGTCCTCGGCGATCTCCCGGTTCGTCATGCCCTCGCCGATCATGCGCAGGACTTCCAACTCCCGTTCGGTCAGTTCCGAATAGTCATACCCGCCATCGGCCGACGGCGAAACCTTCAGGAACTGGTTCACCAGGCGCCTCGTCATCTGCGGGGTTATGTAGTAGCCGCCCTTCGCCACCACCTGCACCGCCTCCACCAGTTCCTCGGAAGCCGATTCCTTCAGGACATAGCCCGACACTCCCGCGCGCAGCGCCCGGTAGAACACCTCGTCTTCACCGTGCATGGTGACCGCGATGATCTTCGCGTCCGGGTTCTCCCGCTTGATCGCGATCGTCGCCTCCAGCCCGTCCATTCCCTCCATCGCGATGTCCATCGCGATCACATCCGGCTTGTGCAGCCGCACCCGCTCAATCGCCTCGCCACCGGAGCCGGCCTCCGCCACCACCTGGCACCCCTCGCGCGTTTCCAGCAGCATCCGCGTGCCTTCCCGAAACAGCGTGTGATCGTCCACCAGCATCAGCCGGATCTCCGCCATCAACCTGCTCCTCTTGAAGATCGCGCTGCATCGGATTTGGCAGCCGCCGGCCCCACCGAGTTTCCCGCCGGTCCATCGAGTCCGCCAACCTGGACATCGCCCTCCCTATCGGGAAGATCGATCCCTCTCACCTCACAAGAATACCCCGCTCAACGACCTCGACGGTTCTCGTGCCGGAGTTGGCCGCTTGGTCTCGCCGGTCCATCTACCCCGCCAACGCGCCGAATATCCGGCACCGCCATAATGGGTCCCTGATTGCCTGCCCGGTTCGAAGCCGGTTCACTCGGGCGGGGCGGTTGTACCCGACCGGTGCGGCGGAGGTTGCCATGCGAATTGCCTACGGCGGAATCTCGTGCGAGAACACCACCTTCAACCCGGTCCCCACCCGGCTGGCCGACTTCCAGATCATCCGTGATGCGGAACTCCCCGCCAACGACCGCTACCAATTCCTCGCCGCCCATGCCGACATTGATCTCGTCCCCCTGCTCTTTGCCCGCTCCGGCCCCGGCGGGCCCATCGACGCCGGCGACTACGACACCATGCAGACCGAGTTCCTCGAGCGGCTGCGCGCCGCCGGACCCGTCGACGGGCTTTACCTGGATCTGCACGGCGCCATGTACGCCGCCGGGCGACCCGATCCCGAAGGCGACCTGATCCGTGAATGCCGCGCCATCCTCGGCCCCGACGCGCCCATCGCCATCAGCCTGGACCTGCACGGCAACGTCTCCGACACCATGACCGACAACGTCCAGATCGCCACCGCCTACCGCACCGCCCCCCACGACGACATGGTGGAAACGCGCACCCGTGCCGTCGCGCTGCTGGTGCGCACCATCGAGGAAGATCTCAAGCCGGTCGTCTATCGCCTCGGCATCCCGGTGCTCTTCCCCGGAGAATTGGCCTCCACCATCCACGAGCCCATGAAAACCGTCTACGCCATGCTCCCCGACGTCGACCGCCGGCCCGGCGTGCTCGACGCCTCCCTCATGGTCGGCTTCGCCTGGACCGACAGCCCCATCGCCATGGCCAACGCCCTCGTCGTCGGATTCGATGCCGCCGCCTGCCAGGCGCAGTGCGCCCGCATCGCCGCCACTTACTGGGAGGCCCGCGAAGCCTGCAACTACGGCGTCCGTGCCGGTTCCTTCGCCGATTGCCTCGATTGGGCGCGCGAGCACGACGGCCGCCCCGTCTTCATCTCCGACTCCGGCGACAACCCCACCGCCGGCGGCGTCGCCGACCTGAACATCGCCCTCGCCGAGCTCATCCAGCGCGAAGAAACCGAAACCCTCTACGCCAGCGTCGCCGACCGGGCGGCCATCGACCTGATCCGCGCCTCCGGCGAAGGCGCCGAGCTGTCGGTGCCCCTCGGCGGCGTCTTCGCGCCGGCGTTCGGCGGTCCCCTCACCGTCACCGGCCGGGTCCAGCTACTCCGCGAAGACCCCGGCCCGCCCTTTGACACCGGCGCATTGGCGTTGCTGCGGGTCGGCGGCGTCGACATCATCGTCACCGCCCACCGCTGCTCCTTCACCGACCTCGCCGAATTCGACCTCCTCGACATCGATCCCACCGACTACCGGGTCGTCGTCGTCAAGCTCGGCTACCTCTTCAGCGAGTTGCGCGAGATCGCCTCGCTGGGCCTGATGGCGCTCACTCCCGGCACCGTCACCCTCGACCTCGACACCCTGAACTTCGATGAGGTCAAGCGTCCCATGTACCCGCTGGACCGGGACTTCGCCTGGTCCCCGCCGGCGCCCGGTGAGGCCGGCCGCTACTAGCTCCGCGCCGCCGCACTATCATCGAGTCCCGAGTTCGCGCGGCCGAACCGGCGCGGGCCGCAAGACAAAGCTGGCGCAACTCCACGAACCCGAGGGAGGGACCGATGGGCAGACTCGAAGGCAAAACAGCCGTCATCACCGGCGGCGGCCGCGGCATCGGCAAGGGCATCGCGCTCCGTTTCGCCGAAGAAGGCGCCCGCGTCGTCGTATCCCAGCGGGACCCCGAAAGCCTCGCCGCCACCTGCGCCGAGATCGAAGCCGCCGGCGGCACCGCCACCGGGATCGTCTGCGATGTCGCCGATCCGGTCGCCGCGAACTCGCTCATCGACCAAACCGTCGCGAAGCACGGCAGCCTCGACATCCTGGTCAACAACGCCGGCATCGGCTGGCCCCACGGCGACTTCCTCGACCTGACCCTCGAGGACTGGAGCACCTACATGTCGATCAACGTCACCGGATCGTTTCTGGTCGGCCAGGCGGCCGCGCGGGCCATGGTCGCGGCCGGCGAGGGCGGCAAGATCGTCAACATCGGCTCGATCCAGTCCTACATGTACCAGCCCGGTTTCGCCGCTTACGCCGCCAGCAAGGGCGCGGTGAAGATGCTCACCCAGGCCATGGCCAAGGAACTCGCCCCCCACAACATCGCGGTAAACATGGTCTCCCCGGGGCCGATCGTGGTCGAGCGCAACGTCGATCGGCACGAGAGCGATGCCTTCCGCGAAACCATCGCCCACCACGTCCCCGCCGCCCGTTCCGGCGTGCCGGCCGACGTCGCCGCCGCGGTGCTCTACCTGTCCAGCGACGAGTGCGGCTATGTCACCGGTTCCAGCATCGCCGTGGATGGAGGAATTCTGGCTTCGCTCGCATTCTGAGACCGGATCCGGCGGTCGAGCTACATGCCGTCCATCGTGTCGCCGTCCATCCCGCTCCCATCGTCAGGCTCTGGTTCCGCCGCGGGGGCCACATCCGGCTCGATCGGCACATTGGGGTCGTTGCCCCACTCCTCCCAGCCGGCGTCGTATAGCTCCAGGTTCTGGTAGCCCAGCAGCCGCAGCACGAAGAACGTGTGCGCGCCGCGCACCCCGGTCTGGCAGTGCGTCGCGATCGTCAGGTCGGCCGTGACCCCGGCTGCCTCGTAGAGCGCCCGCAGTTCCTCCGCGCCCATCAGCGTCGGCGCTTCCGTGTTATTCAGCGTCAGAACCCAATTCACGTTCACCGCCCCCGGGGTGTGCCCGCCCCGGGCCGAGCGCACGTCTTCGCCCTCGTATTCGGCCGGCGAGCGGGTATCGAGCACTAGGAAGCCCGAGTCATCCAGTCGTTCCAGCACGTCGTCAAGTTCCGCCAGCCGCTCCGGCACCGTCGCCGCCGCGAAATCGCCGCTCGGAACCGGATCGTTCAACGCCGTCAGCGGCCGCCCTTCGCCGGACCACGCCGCCATGCCGCCATGCAGTACCGCCACATCGGCGTGCCCGAAGTACTCCAGCGTCCAGAACATCCGCCCCGCCCACAGCAGGTTGCCGCCGTCCACGACCACCACCCGCGTGTCCACGCTTACCCCGGCCGCCTGCATCACCGCCGCGAAATTCTCGGCTGAAGGCGCCAGGTTGCGGATTCCGTCAACCGTCGCCGTGAAATCCGCCGACGGCACGTTCACCGCTCCCGCGATGTGCCCGCTGTCGAACTCCTCCGTAGAACGCACATCCAGCAGCCGCACCCCGTCCTCTTTGACGTTCGCCGCCAGCCAGGCCGTGTCCACCAGCAGACCCGAGTCCTCCAGGCCCGCCGGCAGCGGCGCCAGCGTGGCCGGCTTCGGGGCCGGCGGCGCGGCGGTCGGTTCGGTCGCGGCCCCGGCGGTCTCGCGGGCAACCGTTGGCGCAACCGCGGGCACAGCCGTCGGCTCTATCGCGGGCACATCCGTCGGCGCAACCGCGACTGCTGCGGTCGCCGCCGGAGCGGGCGGAGCGGTCGCCGGCGCCGCCGCCGTCTCCTCGCCGCTACATCCCGCCACCACCACCGCCGCCGCCAACGCCCCCAGCAAGGGCAACAGCCGCTTCAAGCTCAATGCGCAATCCAATCCATGAGGGTCCGATACCGACTCGCGCCGCCGATTATCGGCAACCCGCCCGGCAATCTCTGTAACCGGCGATACGGCTAGATGATCTCCAGGTAGTCGCGATCCGGCAGCTCCGGGAACGGCGCCGTCGGCAGCGCCTGGTACCAGTACGCCACCGACGAGATGTCGTCCTGCAGCGGCAGGTAGCGCCGGTCCGGATCGGTCCGCCACCCGAGTGCCTGGATCGTCACCCGCAGGTCCTCCTCGAACCGAATCGGGTCCATCACGTGCCAGCGGTACATGCTGAATCGCTGGTTCGCCCGGTAGGTCTCGCCGCCCCAGATCACCTGGTGCATCCCCAGGTACGGCGTGGAGTAGGTAACGTAGTTTCCGTCCACGTCCCAGTCGTAGGCGCCGCCAAAGTAGTCTTCCAGGCCGGTGCCGCAGATGGTCGGAAACTCGCCGTCGCCGTCCATGAAGATCTTGACTTCGCCCTCACCCCACCAGTTGTTGTTGTTCGCTCCCCACGACATCGCCGTGCCGACAAAATGCCCCTTGCCCTTGATGCCGTCGACGATGGTGTGGTCCTCCATGTACGGCAGCGGGTTATTGCGGCGGAACTGGGCGTGGAAGTACGCCGCGTCGTCAGGTACGTCGGTCAGCGTGTAGTTCACCTGGTAGTAGCAGGGCACCTGGTCGTCGGCCCGGTTCTCCACCGTAATCCGGCAACTCTTGCGAAACGGCATCTCCCAGTAGCAATTCACCCCGTTGTTCGGATTCACCGAAACCGGGATCGAATTCACCTGCGCGAACACGCCCCAGCCCACCGCGAAGAAGTCTCCCAGCGGGCACTCCACCGACGGCTGCTCCTGCCCGTCCCAGTAGATCCGCAGGATGCACTCCCGGCGAATTGTCCGGCCCGCCAGCCAGATGCTCTGGATCGCGCCCGGGCCCTCAATTTCCGCCATCGTCAAAGTCTCGCCGGGCTGGATCCAGACCGCCGGCGCCACCTTCCAGCCCTGCCCCAGGTCGCGGGCCGCGTTGGCCCCGTAGCCTTCCGTCGCCTTGCCGCCGTCGCCCTTCGCGCCCGTGGGGTTTTCCGCGCTGATCGAGCGAGTGACCGCGTCCGAAAGCCGCGAAAGATTGCCCAGGTTCATCCCCAGTCCATTGAATCCCGCCATCGAACCGCTCCTTTGCTTCCCGCCGCCGGCCGATCGCGGACCGGCGTAGGTGCTCCTTTTAAACTCGAATTGTCGCTAGATGATTTCCAGGTAATCGCGGTCCGGCAGCTCCGGAAACGGCGCCGTCGGCAACGTCTGGTACCAGTAAGCCACCGATGATATGTCATCTTGCAGCGGCAGGTAGCGCCGCCCGTCGACCGTATCGATTTCACCCCGCGTCGCCGCCTCGGCCAGCTTGTCCCAATCCCGCCAGCCCAGCGCCTGCACCGTCATTTTCAGATCGTCCTGGAAGCGGATTGGGTCCATGACATGCCAGCGGTACATGCTGAAGCGCTGGTTCGCCAGATTCTTCTCCCCGCCCCAGAGAACCTGGTGCATACCCAGAAACGGAGTGGAGCAGGTCACGCACTGGCCGTCCACGTCCCAGTTGTAGGCGCCGCCGAAGTAGTCCTCCAGGCCGGTGCCGCAAATCGTCGGGAACTCGCCGTCACCGTCCAGGAAGAACTTGACTTCGCCCTCACCCCACCAGCCGTTGTTATTCGATCCCCAGGACAGCGCCGTCCCGATGAAATGGCCCTTGCCCCGAATGCCGTCGATGACGGTGTGCACCTCTTTATAAGGCAGCGGGTTGTTGCGCCGGAACTGCGCGTGAAAGTAGGCCGCGTCGTCGGGGACCGCCGTCAGAGTGTAATTGACCTGGTAGTAGAATGGTATTTGCTCGCCGGCGCGGTTCTCAAGCGTCATCCGGCAACTAGTCCGAAACGGCATCTCCCAGTAGCAATTGGGGCCGAGGTTGGGATTCACCGATACCGGGACCGAGTTGACCTGCGCGAATTCGCCCCACCCGACGGCGAAGAAATCACCTATCGGGCACTCCACCGAGGGCTGCTCCTGGCCGTCCCAGTAAATGCGCAGAATGCACTCGCGGCGAACGATCTTGCCGCACAGCCACATGCTCTGAATCGCTCCCGGTCCCTCGATCTCCGCGAAGGTGAACGTCTGTCCGGGCTCCAGAATCACCGACGGCCGCACCTTCCAGCCCTGCCCCAGGTCGCGCGCCGCGTGGGCGCCGGAACCCCCGGTAGCCATCCCGCCAATACCCTTCGCGCCGGTCGGATTCTCCGCGCTGATCGAGCGCGTCACCGCGTCGGAAAGACGCGACAGACTCCCCGGGTCTATCCCGGGTTCAGCGAAGCTCGCCATTATCGACCTCCATTCCTTCCCATCGCCGGCCGGTTGCTCTCCAGCGGGCCCGGCGCGGCCGCGGATGTCCGCTAGTTAACTTCGAGATATTCGACCCCCGGCAGTTCCGGGAAATCCGCCGTCGGCAGCGTCTGGTACCAGAACGCCACCGACGCCAGGTCGTCCTGCAGCGGCAGGTAGCGCCCCTGCATCAGCGCCTCCATGTCCCGCCGTCGCGCCGCGCCGTGAAACGTCTCCCAGTTCCGCCAGCCCAGCGCCTGGATCGTCACCTTCAGATCGTCCTCAAACCGAATCGGGTCCGGGATGTGCCAGCGGTACATGCTAAACCGCTGATTCGCGTCGTAAGTCTTGCCGCCGGCGATCATCTGGTGCATCCCCAGGAACGGCGTCGTGTAGGTCCTGTACTCCCCGTCAATATCCCAGTTGTACGAGCCGCCG
>CAYYTN010000042.1:11022-13203 GCA_964474495.1 uncultured Chloroflexota bacterium | reverse complement strand
GTCATCAGCGGCCGGATCCTCGGAACCGGAGCGGCCAACATTCAGGTTGATCATCAACCTCTCCTTTCGAATCGGTTGCGCAGGATGACAGCCGCCAGGTTGGCCACCAGCAAGACGACCAGTAGCACCACGATGCCACCGGCGGCGAGGCTGGCGAATTCCTTCTGCGGCAGGGATACCCAGTTGAAGATTTGGATCGGCAGGACGGTGAAGAGGTCCATCGGGCCGTTGGGGTCAAACGCGATGTAGGTCAGCGCCCCGATGGTGATGAGGGGGGCGGTTTCGCCGATGGCGCGGGCGAGGGCCAGGATGGTGCCGGTGAGCACGCCGGGCAGGGCGGCCGGGAGAACCGTGCGGCGGACCATCTGCCAGCGGCTGGCCCCGAGCGCCAGGGCGCCTTCGCGCAGCGATACCGGCACCGCCCGCAGCGCCTCGCGCGAGGCGACGATGATGATCGGCAGGATGAGCAGCGACATCGTCAACGAACCGGCCAGGATGCTGCGTCCGAGGGCCAGGTTGCGGACGAAGAGGCCCAGGCCCAGCAGGCCGTAGACCACGGACGGCACACCCGCGAGGTTGGCGATGTTGATCTGGATGAAGCGCTTCAGGCGGCTTTCGGGGGCGTATTCCTCAAGGTAGATGGCGGAGCCGACGCCGATGGGGAAGGAGATCAGGGCGGTCATGGCGATCATCCAGAAGGTGCCGAGCAGGGCGGTGCGCAGGCCGGCCTTGGCCGGGAAGCGCGAGGGGAAGCTGGTGAGGAAGTGGAGATCGATCTCCCCGGCCCCGCGGCGGATGACATCGGTGATCAGCACGACCAGGACCAGCAGGCCCAGCGCGGTGGAAACGATGGTGGCGTAACGGAAGATCGAGCCGTAGCGCCGCCGCCGGCCCATGCGGGGGTTCCACTGGTCGCCGCCCGAAGCCCTCATTCGTAGACCTCGCGGTAGCGGCGCACGAACCAGTCACCGAGCAGGTTCATGACGAAGGTCATGGCGAAGAGCAGGGTGCCGACGGCGAAGATGGTGCGGAACTCGATGGTGTCCTGAGGAGTGTCGCCGAGGCTGACCTGGACGATGTAGGCGGTCATGGTCTCCATGGAGGAGAGCAGGTCGAAGCCCATCTTGGGCTGCTGGCCGGCGGCGATGGAGACGATCATGGTCTCGCCGATGGCCCGCGAGATGGAGAGGATCACCGCCGCCAGGATGCCAGAGAGCGCCCCGGGCAGGACAACCCGGGTGATGGTCTCGAAGCGGGTGGCGCCGAGGGCGTAGGCGCCCTCGCGCAGGCCCGCCGGGACCGCCCGCAGGGCGTCTTCGGCGATGGAGGCCATCATCGGCAGGATCATGAACCCCATGACGATCCCGGCGCTGGCGACGTTGAATACCTGCGTGTCGGGCAGGAACGACCGCAGGATCGGGGTGACGAACAGGAGCGCGAAGTAGCCGTAGACAACGGTGGGGATACCGGCCAGCACCTCGAGCGCGGGCTTCAAGATTGAGCGCAGCCGCGGGGGCGCGAATTCACTGAGGAAAACGGCGGTGAGCAATCCGACCGGGATGGCGACGACCATCGCGACGAGCGCGACCGCGAGCGTGCCGTTGACCAGCGGCAGGACCCCGAAATCTTTGGAGGCGAAGAGCGGCGTCCAGCGCGTGCCGGTGATGAACTCGAAGACCGAAACGTCGCGGAAGAACTGCACGGTCTCACCGAGCAGGGTGAAGATGATGCCGGCGGTGGTGACGACGGAGACAGCCGCCGCCGCGAAAAGCAAGCCGTGGACGAGGC
Organism: uncultured Chloroflexota bacterium; assembly: GCA_964474495.1. GTDB lineage: Bacteria > Chloroflexota > UBA11872 > UBA11872 > VXNJ01 > JASLPR01. The sequence goes on along the minus strand of CAYYTN010000042.1, from coordinate 11,415 downwards.
GCTCGGTGATGACCCGGCGGCGGCTGGGAGCCAGTTGCGCCGGGAGTCCGGCCCGGGTCCCGCCCGGCGTTGCGTTGCGCACTCCCATGGCGGCCCGCTACTCGCGCAGCAAGTCTTCGAGGGCGACGCCGATCAGGGCGCCCGCCCCTTCATAGACCGAGCCGGTGACGCGGTTCTCGAAGCGCTCGATGGCAAGTACGTAGAGTTCGTCGGTCAGGGCGACGTAGCCGACGTCGCTGACGAGCAGGCCGGCGTTGTCGAGGTAGAAGCGGATGAAGGCCTGGATGTCCTCGCGCTCGGCGGAGATGGTGCTGACGTAGATGAAGAGCGGGCGCGAGAGGGGCTGGTAGGTGCCGGTGTTGACGGTTTCGGGGGACGGGCTGACGCAGCCGT
>CAYYTN010000042.1:3931-11012 GCA_964474495.1 uncultured Chloroflexota bacterium | reverse complement strand
AGTTTGAGCGCCTCCGAATTGGCGGTGAAGTAGGCGAGGCCGAAGAATCCCAGCGCGTTGCGGTCGCCGGCGATGCCCTGCACGAGAACGTTGTCATCTTCGCTGGGCGTGAAGTCGCCGCGGCTGGCGCCCTCCTCGCCGACGATGGCGGCCGTGAAGTAGTCGTAGGTGCCGGAATCGACGCCGGGGCCGTAGAGCAGCAACTCTTCGTCGGGGAAGCCCGGGCGGACCTGCGTCCAGGACGTGACCGCCGCCTCGGCGTCCGGCTCCCAGATGCGCCGTAGTTCATCGACCGTCAGGCAGGCGGCGAAATCGTTGTCGGGGTTGGTGACGACGGCGAGGCCGTCAAAGGCGATCGGCAACTCGATGAAGCCGATGCCGTTCTCGGCGCAGAGCTCGATTTCGATCTTCTTGATGGGGCGGGAGGCGTTGGTGATGTCGGTTTCGCCGGTGCAGAATTTGTGAAAGCCGCCGCCGCTGCCGGAGACGCCGACCGGGACGCGGGCGCCGCGGAAGCTGCCCTGGAACTCCTCGGCGACGGCCTGGGTGATGGGGCCGACCGTGCTGGAGCCGTCAATGAAGATGGTCTGGACGTCGGCCGCGGAACCGCAGGCGGCGCCCACAACCACAAACAGGCTCACCAACCCCAACCGCACCACCCGACGGACCGAACCGGGCAAGAGCACGTCCCATTTCTGAGTTTCGCGGACCACTGGGGAATGTAGCAGCGATCGGGCCGTCCGGGTGCATCCCGGGGTGAACCGTGGGTGAACTTCTGATTAACGTTTCGCCAGCGCGGCCGGCGACCGCGGCGCCGCGGGGGTTGCGGGGCCCGGAATCAGGGGCGGTCGAGAACCGACGGGACAGTGTCGGGCAGGCTGATGAAGAACGTCGCGCCCTGTTCGGGACCGGGCGATTCGGCCCAGATCTCGCCGTCGTGGCGGTCGACGAGATGGCGGGCGATGGCGAGACCGAGCCCGGTGCCGCCGCCGGAACGGGAGCGATCGGCCTTGTAGAAGCGCTCGAAAAGCCGGGGCAGGTCTTTGGCGGCGATGCCGACGCCGCTGTCTTCGATGCTGAGCAGCACGCGCCCGGCGCTCCGATCGACACGGGCGGCGATGCGACCGCCGGACGGGGTGAACTTGACGGCGTTGTGGAGGATGTTGGTGATGACCCGGTCCAGCATTTCGGGATCGGCCTGGATTTCGGTATGGGCGTCCTCGGGCGGTGCGTCGAGGTGCAGTTTCGTGCGCTCGGCCTGCGGGCGCAGGCGGTCGGCGGCACGGCGCACGATCTCGTCCAGGTCACAGTGCCGGCGCTCGAGGCGGTCGCGGCCGGCTTCGATGCGGGCCAGTTCCAGCAACTCCTCGACCATCTGCGCCAGGCGGTCGGCTTCGGTCTCGATGCGGCCAAGGAAGTCGTCGCGAACGGCGGGATCGTCCACCGCGCCGCCCTGGAGGGTTTCGGCCAGCGCCTTCATGGAAGTGATCGGGCTGCGCAGTTCGTGGGAGACGTTGGCGACGAATTCGCGGCGTACCGTGTCGGCGGCCTGGATGCTGGACAGATCCTGCAAGAGGATCACGACCCATTCGCCGCCGGACTCCTGGACCGGGGTGGCGACGACCCGCACGGGCTCGCGATTCAGTGCGACATCCAGAACCCGCTCGCCGTCCCGGTTGTTCAGCCGGGCGGTGCGAACGAGATCGACGACCTCGTGGTCGCGGGCGAAATCGGCCAACGTGCGGGGGGCGGCGGACCCGGTGCGGGTGGCGAGCAGGCGCTCGGCGGCGGGATTGGCCTGCAGAACCTGCTCGTTGCCGTCGACGATGAGGACGCCGTCGGCCATGTGGGTGAGCAGGGCCTCCATCTGGGCGCGCTCGGTGTCGCGCTCGAGGAGCCAGCCCTCGGCCTCGCCGGCACGGCGGCTGACTTCGCCCACGGCCCCGGCGATACCGGCGCCGACGCCGCGTTCGTCCTGATCCCCATCGGCGGGCCCGCCCAGGCGGCGCGCAATGGCCAATAGCCGGCCGGCGGCGGAGGCGGAACGGCGCAACTCCCGCCACACAAGGCCGGCCGCGACGGTCATGGTGACCGCCAGCACGATGAAGCCGGTGAGCAGGACCCGGCCGGTTTCATCGGCCGAGATTGGCAACTGGGCCAGAATCGCCAGCGCGAAGACCGCGACCCCAGCGACCACGGTGACCGCCGACCAGAAGGCGGTGGAGCGGAACGAGAACGGACCCATGCGGCTAGGCCGAGTACCGGTAGCCGGCGCCGCGGACCGTGACGATGCGCCGCGGATCGGAGGGGTCGGCTTCGATCTTCTTGCGCAGGCCGCGGATGTGGACCGGGACCGTACCGGTGTCGGCGACGTGCTCGTGGCCCCAGACCCGCCGCATCAGCGTGGCGGCGGAGAATACCCGGCCGCGGTGGCGCATGAGAAAGAGGAGCAGGTCGTATTCGCGGGGCTTGAGGCGCAGGGGTTGCTCGCCGAGGCAGACTTCGCGGCCGGGGATGTCGATGCGCAGGACGCCGTCGCTGAGGACGTCGGCGGCGGCGTCCTCGTCGGCGAACTCCTCGAGCAGCATCTCGCGCCGCCGGAGCATGGCCTTTACCCGGGCCATGAGTTCGCGCATTGAAAACGGCTTGGTCAGGTAGTCGTCGGCGCCGATTTCGAGCCCGACGATGCGGTCGACTTCCTCGGCGCGGGCGCTGAGCATCAGGATCGGTACCGCCGAGCGCCGCCGGATGAGCCGGCACACTTCGAAGCCGTCCAGCCCGGGCAACATGATGTCCAGGATGACCAGCGCCGGGTCGTGCTCGGCCGCGAGTTCGAGGGCGCGCTCGCCATCGCCGGCGGAAATGACCTGGTGGCCCTCGCGGCGGAGGCTGTAGCCGATGGTGGCGACCAGGCTGGCCTCATCGTCAACGAGCAGGATCTTCACCGGCGCGCCTTCCCTCGCGGGTATGGCCGTGAGCGGTTTCGGTCGATGGCGATCACCCCCGGGTCGCGCTCCGGACCGGCACCGGCGCCGGAGCGACGCAATCCCGCTCAACTCTAACGTCTCGGCGGCCCCGGAAGGGCGCGAAATGGCCTCAGCCAAAGACGATTACAGGCCGACCATAGACGATTTTTGCACGCCGGCCGGGCTTATTCCGATGATCTTTATGCCGGGGGGCTTGACAAGCACGTAAAATGGGAGCCCGCAAAACGACCGGGACGCACCCCGAAACGGCGCCGCGCGGGCTCGAAAACGCTAATCAAGTGCAACCTGCCGAGACGGGACTTTGGGGAGGTCGTCTCGGCAGGTTGTCGCTTTTCCCGGGGGCGCTAGCCGCCGCGGATCCGCCGCCAGCCGCCGACCAGCGCGAAGATCAGCGCGCAGGTCAGGACCACCGCCGCGCCGGCGGCAATTGACAGGTAGAACGACGCGTAGAGCCCGATGACCGCGGCGGCGACGGCGATACCGACTGCCAGCAGCATCAGGCGGGCGATCGAGCGCGCCAGCAAAACGGCGGCGGCGGCCGGGATGATGAGCAGCGCACCGGTCAGGACCACTCCGGCGGATTGAATGCCGGCGATAACCGCCAGCGCGACGACCACCAGCAGGCCCAGTCGCACGAGATCGACGTTCAGCCCGACGGTGGTCGCGTGGGTCGGATCGACGGAGGCGAGCTGCAATTCCTTGTTGAAGACGAAGAGCGTGCCCAGCGCCAGCAGCGCGAAGACCGCCAGAACCACAATGTCGTTCGTGCCGATGCCGAGGATGTCGCCGAACAGCAACGGTGAGAGATCGCGGAAGCCGCCGGCGCGGGTGGCCAGGGCGACGCCGAGGGCGAACATCGAGGTCATGACGATGCCGATGGCGGTGTCCTCTCGGACGGTCCCGCCGCGCGACACGAAGCCGATGGCGAGGGCGGCGAAGATGCCGGCGGCCAGGGCGCCGGCGAACAGGCTGACGCCGGCGATCTGCGCCAGGACCAGGCCCGGCAGGACGGCGTGCGCCAGGGCGCCGCTGACGAAGGCCATGCGTCGGATGACGACATAGACGCCGACCGCGCCGCAGATTGCCCCGATGAGCACGCCGCCGGCGAGCGCGTTGCGCATGAAGGGGTACTCCCAGGGGGCCAGCAACCAGTCCATCAGCCGTGCCCGTGGTGGCCGGAATCGGCGTCGGGAGCGGCCACGACGCGGCCTTCGCTGAGATAGATGGCGCGGTCGAAGTCGGTGGCGACGCGGTCGAGTTCGTGGGTGGCGACGATGGCGGTGCGACCCCGCCGGCGAAGTTCGTCGAGCACCCCGGCGAGCAATTCGCGGGAGGAGGCGTCGACCGCCGTGGCGGGCTCGTCGAAGAGGTGCAACTCGGCGTCCTGGGCCAGCGCGCGGGCGATGAGGACGCGCTGCTGCTGGCCGCCGGAGAGCTGGCCGATGTGGCGGTGCGCCAGTGGGCCGAGGGCCATGTTTTCGAGGGCGTGCTCGGTGCGCTCGCGGTCGGCGGCAGCCGGGCGCTTGAGCCAGCCGAGGTGGACGTAGCGCCCGGTGAGGACGAAGCCGTAAACGTCGATCGGAAAGCGCCAGTCGACTTCGGTGGTCTGGGGCAGGAAGGCGACGCGGTCGTAGCAGCATTCGGGGGCGTGCCCGAGGACGCGGACTTCGCCGCGCAGGGGACGCAGGAGCCCGGCGGCGGCCTTGAGCAGGGAGGATTTGCCGGCGCCGTTGGGGCCGACCAGGGCGACCCGTTCGCCGGGAGCGATCGCCACGCTCACGTCATCCAGCGCCAGCGGCAGCCCCGGGCTGTAGCGCGCCGACAGCCCGCTGGCGGCCAGGGCCGGGGCTCCGGGCACCGGGGCCTCGTGGTCGCGGCCGCAGTACGGAAATCGCGGGCCACTCATGAGGCCAGGCCCGCAACGAGGACGCCGATGTTGGCGCGGATCATGCCGGGGTAGGTGCCGGCCGCGGTGCCTTCCGGGCCGAGCGCGCCGGAGTAGAGCCCGTCGATAAGCGGCACCCCGGCCTCACGAGCAAGTTGGGCGGCGAGGCGCGAGTTGGAGCCCTTTTCGGCGAAAATGGCCACCGCGCCCGACGCGCGGACCCGGTCGATCAGGCGGGCGAGCGCCCCGGCCGAAGGCGCGACGGCTTCGCCGGCGAGCGCGGGGACGATCGCGCCGACCATTTCCAGTCCGTAGCGCCGGGCGAGATGGCCGAAGGAATCGTGGTTGACCACCAACCGGCGGCGGTCGGGCGGGATGGAAGCGATCTGCTCGACCATCCAGGCGTCCAGCGCGGTCAGTTCTTCGATTAGTCGCTCCGCGCGTTCCTCGAAGCCGGCGGCGCCGGACGGGTGAGCCGCGCCGAGCGCCTGGCGGACGCTGCCGACGATGTGGATGGCCTGGCCGACGTCGTGCCAAACGTGCGGATCGGGATCGCCGGAGTCGGTCAGGAGGGGATCGAGGCCGGACGCTACGAGGACCGTTCGAGCGGCGGTACTGGAGGCATCGAGCAGTCGGTCGAGCCAGACTTCGTAGCCCGACCCGATGGCGAAGACGAGGTCGGCGTCGGCGACGGCGGCCTGGTCGGCGGGCAGGGGCTTGAAATCGTGGGGATCGCCACCGGGCCCGACCAGGACGTCCACGGCGATGCCGTCGCCGGCGACGCGCTGCACCAGGTCGCCGAGCACGCTGAAGGTGGCGACGACCCGCGGGCCGCCGTCGGCGGGGGCCTGCGTCCGCGACGGGCCGGAATCTGCGCAGCCGGCCAGGGCGAGGGTCAGGACCAGGCCGACGAACGACCCGCGCCAACCGGTGGCGTTCCCCGCCGATCCCGCCACAACGCGGCTCGCGCCCATCCCCTCTTGCCGTACGAACACTTGCGGAATCCCGCCCTAATTGCGACTATGTTGCGATAGAAGGAATACTAGGACAATGTCGCAGTTGGGGCCAAATGATGATGGACGGTAGTCGTGAGCCGGGCGCGGGGGAAGCGGAAGCGTCGCGCTGGGTCGAGGCGACGGAGGCGGCGCTGCGCCGGGCCGGGGGACGCTCGACGGCGGCGCGGCGCGGGATTCTGCGGCTGCTGGACGCCGCCGAAGGAGGGATGTCGGCGGAGGAACTGTTGGCGGCGCTGGGGGCGGCGGGGCTGCCGGCGGCCCGCAGCACCGTGTACCGGACGCTGGACACGCTGCGTGAGATTGGGGCGGTGGAAACCGTCCATCCGAATCCGGAGCATCACCGCTACCTGGCCCGGCGCTCGTCGCACCAGCACCACCTGGTGTGCGAGGTGTGCGGAACGGTGACGACCTTTGACGGCTGCGACCTGGAGGACGAGGTGATCGCGGCGGCGGTGGCGACCGGTTTCCGGGTGCGCCAGCACACGCTGGAGATCCTGGGCAGCTGTGCCGAATGTGGTCCCACCGGCGGGGACGCGGCCGCCGTCTAGTAGTGGACGGTCACCTGGGTGCCGAGACCGCAGAAGAACCACGCCCAGCGGCAGTCATCGAGGCGCTCTGCGGAACGCCGAACTCATCGTGCCAGTAGGCGTAGTGCAGGGCGATCCAGGACCGGGTGAAGTACTGGGTGTAGTAGACGTTCCAGAGGTCGTACTGGTCGCCCTCTTCTTCGGTGCCGCCGGTCATGCGTTCGTCGATGATCCGGCTGAAGATGTTGAAGGTGCCCTGCCAGGTGTAGTTCGGGTGCCGGCCGCTGGAAATCAGGGTCGAGTAGACCAACTGGTCGCCGGCGTAGAAGCGGGCGATCTGCTCGGCGAGGTTGACATCGACGCGGCGCTCTTCGGGAGGGCCGTAGTCGGGGGCGAAACGGTCGGCGCGATAGGGCACGATGCCGGGCAGCCGGCCGACCGGCGCGGTGTCGATTGACCAGAGCTTGGCGAGCCAGCGGCCGAGCGGATCGACCACCGGGCCGTCGTCGGTCATGACGAAGCGGGTCTTCTGGTAGACCTGGGTGAGTTGATCGTTCACAACCTGCCCCCAGGTGATCGGGTAGCCCCAGGAGAAGGCCGAGCCCTCATCGAGGTACTTCGCCCAGAATTCGGGATTGACGCCGCGGCCGGTCCACCACATCCAGT
>CAYYTN010000042.1:0-3908 GCA_964474495.1 uncultured Chloroflexota bacterium | reverse complement strand
AGATGGAGCGGGAGTCAACCGAGGTGACGTCAAGGGCCTCGGAATGGGCCTCCCACCAGGTCTGGCCCAGGTTCATGGCGGTGACGCCGCTGGGGTCCGGGGTGTCGGGGTCTTCGCTGAGAACGCCGCTCTCAAAGAACTGCATGGTGCGACCGTCGGAGATGAGCGGTTCGCTGATTGGACGGCCGAAGACGCGAATCCGCCCATGCTGGAGCCAGTGGTCGAGAATCTTGCCGGTGACGTGATGCCCGCTGACGTCGTCGTAAACGGTGGCCAGCGGTTCGAGGTCGGCGATCGGCCGCAGATCGCTTTCAGCGGCGGCGATGGGGGCGACTAAGAATGGGAGGTTACCGAGTCCGAGCGCACCGGTTGCTCCCATCAGGAAGGTGCGTCGCTTAAGGTTTCGAGGCAACAATCAACTCCAGCTTCGGCTAGCCTCCCGATTAACAGTCGGGAGATTATCAATCATCGAGACGGGCGCGGGCAAATCCTTCGCGATATCCGGCTCGTGACAGTGTGGGGCAAGTACCCGGGAATTCGCTGTCAAGAAAGATACATTCGCCGGGATGTTTTCGATGTAGGGCGGTCTCGCACACCGGGTGACGGGCTAGACTCCACCCCGCCCGACCCGGGCGCCGCCAGAAGGGAACCCCGCTACGAACTCCGCTACGGAACCGACGGAACGGGTGGCCGCGACCGGCGCGATGCTGGCCGGCGGCCAGAGCCGGCGCATGGGTACGGACAAGGCGGGGTTGGAGATTGTGTCACGTGAGCACGGGGTGACCACGATCAGCCGCCTGGTGCTGCGGGCGCTGGGGGAGATACTTCCGGAGGTATTGGTGATCGGCGGTGAGCCGCTGCCCGGGGAGGGTTGGCGGCAGTGTGCGGATCTGTTTCCGGGGGGCGGGGCGCTGGGGGGCATCTACACGGCGCTGGAGCAGGCGAGCCATGAGTACGTCTTCGTGGCGGCGTGCGACATGCCGTTTCTGTCGCCGGCGGCGGCGGCGGCGCTGCTGGACCTGGCCGCCGGCCATGACGTGACGGTGCCGGTGCTGGACGGCCGGGCGCAGACGCTGCACGCGGTGTACCGGAAAACGTGCGCGGCGCCGGCGCTGGCGGTGCTGGAGTCGGGGCGGCGGCGGATCGTCGACTTCTACCCCGAGATGGACGTGCGCGAGGTGCCGGCGGCGGAGTTCGCGCGGCTCGATCCCGGCGGGCGATCAACGCGCAACATCAATACGCCGGAGGACCTGGCGCGGGCGCGGAAGGAACTCGGCCCGGAATAGCGCGGGCGCGGATCGCGGCACCCGAAGCGGCTATATTGCACGACCGGGACGGGCACAACGCGATTGGCGGGCAGATGAGCGCAGTAGACACGCAGGCGATTCCAAAACGACGCTTCGGGCGATACGAGGACGAGGTCACGATCATCGCCCTCGGCGGCGGGCACATCATCCGAAAGAACATCGATCGCGAGATGGCGCTCGAAATCATCACCGCCGCCGTCGATGCCGGGATCAATTTCATCGATGAGGCCTGGGACTACGGCGACGGGGTGAGCGAGACCTATATGGGCGAGGCCCTGGAGAACCGCTGGGACGATCTGTTCCTGGCGACCAAGGTCTGCGCGCGTGGCTACACGGAGGCGGCTGCGCAGATCGACGAGAGCCTGGAACGACTGCGGACCGACTCGGTGGACCTGCTGCAACTGCACGAGTGCAACTACGACAACGACCCGGACTTGATCTTCGCCGCCGATGGCGCGATGCGGGCGGTGCTGGAGGCCCGTGAGCAGGGCAAGGTGCGCTATATCGGCTTCACCGGCCACAAGCACCCGGCGATCCTGGTGGACATGCTGAACCGGGACATGGACTGGGACTGCTGCCAGATGCCAATCAACGTGCTGGACAGCATGTTCCGCAGCTTCGCCGGGGAGGTGCTGCCGGGGGCGCTGGAGCGGGGGATGGCCTGCGTGGGGATGAAATCGCTGGGCGGGTTCGGGCAGATCGCCTCGGAGACCGGCCTGACGGCCCAGGAATGCCGCGGCTACGCCCTTTCGCAGCCGATCACCACGTTGACCTGCGGAATCTCGTCCCTGCGCGACCTGGAACAGGACCTGGCGATCGCGCGCGGCTTCGTGCCGATGACGGAGACGGAGCAGGCGGCGCTGCGCGATCGGGTCCGGGACGTGGCGGTGGACGGCCGGCACGAGTGGTTCAAGACCACGAACTTCTTCGATAACCCCTATCACCGCGACCAGCACGGGTACCCGGAGCAGGCGGATATTCGCTCGAAGATGGGGTTCTAGAGCGCGAGGAGAATCTGGCGGCCTAGCGGTCCACCAGGCCCAGGTCTAGGGCCTTCACGACCGCGGCGGTGCGGTTGGTGGTGCCGAGCTTGGCGATGACGTTGGCGACGTGGATCTTGACGGTGCGCTCGGCGATGACTAGTTCTTCGGCGATCTCGCGGTTGCGGGCGCCGCGAGCCTTGATCTGCAGAACCTCGCGCTCGCGCCGGGTGAGGTCCTCGACCGGCTGCTCCTGGGCCGGGCGCTCGGGGCCGAGACGGTCGAGCAGGCGCTCGATGGCGACCGGCTGGATGAGCGAGCCGCCGCCGTGGACGGTGCGGATGGCGTCGAGCAACTCGACCGGGGAGACGTCCTTCAGCAGAAAGCCGCGGGCGCCGGCGCGGACGGCGTCGTAGACGAGTTCGTCGTTGTCGAAGGTGGTGAGGACGATGCAGCGCACATCGGGGTGCCGCTCGCGAATCTCGCTGATGGCGGCGACGCCGTCGAGTTCGGGCATGCGCAGGTCCATGAGTACGATCTCGGGGGTGTGCTCGGCGACGGCGGCGACGGCTTCGCGGCCGTCGGCGGCCTGGGCAACGACGGTGAGGTCGGATTCGGCCTCGACGATGGAACTGAAGCCCTCGCGGACGATCGGGTGGTCGTCGGCGATTACGATCTTGATCGGTTTGTCGGCGCTCATGCTCGGGGCCCGTCGGTTGTTCTGGTGATCGTCACTTCTACCCGGGTGCCTTCGCCCGGGTCGCTTTCAATGGATAGTTTGCCACCGGCGCGCTCGGCGCGCTCGCGCATGCCGGTGAGGCCGAAGCCGGCGGCAGCGGCGGCGCCGGGAGCCATGCCGACGCCGTCGTCCTCGATGACCAGCCGGAAATCGTGCTCGCGGACCTGCAGGTTGACCAGGGCGTGGCGGGCGTCGGCATGGCGCTGAACGTTGGTTAGGGCCTCCTCGGCGATGCGGAACAACTCGGCGGCGACCGGCTCGGCGATGGCGGTGTCGTCGCCTTCGATGTTGAGCCGGATCACGATCCCGCCGGCGCTCTCCATCAGGTCGGTGCGGGCGCGGAGGGCCTCGCCGACGCTCTGCGAATCGAGTTCGGAACTACGCAGTCCGCGGACCGAGCGGCGGGCCTCGGCGAGGCCGGCGCGGGCCAGGTGGAGGGTGCGGGTGATCCGGTCGCCGGCGCCCTGCTCGCGGGTGAGGGCTTCGAGCTGCACGATGACTCCGGTAAAGCTCTGCGCGAGGGTGTCGTGGATGTCGCGGGCCAGGCGGGTGCGATCTTCCAGGGCGGCGGCGGAACGGCCCCGGCGATAGAGGACGGCATTGGCCAGCGCGATGGTGATGTGGGCGGCGACGGCCTCGAGGAAGGCCGCGAACTCGGGATCGGCGCCCGGGTGGCAGGCGACCGCCAGGACGGCGTTCTCGTCTTCGAGCGGCAGCGCCAGCAGGCGAATCGGTTGCTGACCGGACGACTCGTAGAGGGCGGAGACGCGCTCGTCACCCTCGGCCTGGCCGGCGTCGGCCAAGCGTTGCAGGACCCCGGCGGGCAGCCACTCGGGGGCGGCGGGGCGGTAGCCGGTCAGTTCGGCGGAGCGCTCGGGCAGC
>CAYYTN010000041.1:10299-13429 GCA_964474495.1 uncultured Chloroflexota bacterium | reverse complement strand
AGACGGCGGTGAACGGGGTCGAGGCGATGCTGCGTTTCATTGAGCACGACTACAAATTCGTGATGCTGGACATCGCGATGCCGCGGATGGACGGGGCGGACACGCTGCGGCTGATGAAGAAGCTGAAGCCGGACGTGCCGGTGGTGACGTTCACCGGCCACGTGGGGCGGGGCGAGATGGCGGAGACCGTGCGGCTGGGGGCGGTGACCTGCCTGCCGAAGCCGATCACGATCGATCAGCTGCGCAGCGCCCTGGACATGATCACGGTGGAATCCAACGGGGGGCCATCCGCCGCCGGATAGCCCCCGGACGAGGCACGTTGCGGTCCGGACGCCTAGGCCAGGTGCAGGTGCACCGGGGCGGTGGAGAAGACGTCGGGTAGCGCGAGGATGCGCGGACTCTTGCCCACGTAGCGTTCGGCGCGTTGCAGCGCCTCGGTGACATCGGTGGCGGGGATGCAGCCCATGGCGCGGGCGTGACCGGGGGATTCGGCGCCGGCGATGAAGATGGCGCCGGTGTGATTGAGCGCGACGCCGCCCATGTACATCATGGAGAAGCCGTGCCAGGGGTGGTAGGTGAATTCGTGGCGATAGCCATCGACGTAGCGCGGGATGGCGGCGATTTGATCCTCAAACGGGACCAGGTCGGCGGGCTGGTTGACGCCCTGCCAGAGGTCGTAGATGTCGTGGGAGGCGGGAAAGTACTCGTCGTTGAACCAGCCGTCGCAACGGGAGGCCGCGATGACCACGCCGCCGTCGTTGAAAACGTCGAAGACCCGGGCCAGTTCGGCGCCGACCGATTGGAGCATCAAGACCGGATTGGTGCCCATGCCGGGTCCGTACTGAAACGACCGCGGCATGCCGATGACCAGCACGTCGGCCTTGCCGTCCATGGCGATATCGACGTTGGTGCGGCGGTCGCCGAGCTGCCAGCTGGCCTGCTGGACCGCGGCCGGCGCGCCGGCGTGGACTTCAAGGACATCGGCGGTGGCGCCGAGCACCGCGTCGACGGCGAAGAAGGGCGTGCCCATGCCCTCTTCCATCTTCTGGCCGATCTCGTCGAACTGGTCGCGCATCAGGCCCCGGTGGCTGGAGGGGATGAAGTCGGGTCGGTGCATGGTGGCGGGGGTGTGGTGGCAGCGGATGGACTGCCAGGTGCTGAGCCCGGTGGCGCACATCTTGTAGCCGCCGCTGTAGCCGCCGTAGGGGTTGGCGACGGCGTGGCCGACCATGATCGGGAGATCCGCTTCGTAGACCGCGCGATTGATGTCTACGACGTCGCCGCGGGCCGTGCGGCCCAGGCGGACGATGCCGTCGGGGTCTTCGGCGTCGTGCATGAGGAGACGGTCGGGATGGAAACGAGCGACGAGCCCCTCACCGAGCATTTCGACCAGCTCCTCACGGGTGTTCTTGCGGTGCAGGCCCATGGCGCAGACCAGGGTGATGTCGGCATCGCGGACGCCGGCGCGTTCGAGTTCTTCGAGAATCAAAGGGATCGCGATGCGGCGGTGGGAGGTGGGGCCGAAGCCGCCTTTGACTTTGTCGGGGAAGGCGATGGCGACGGTCTTGCCGGGGCCGGCGAGTTCGGACAATGGCGGAGAACCGACGGGATTCGCCAGCGCCCGGCGAGTGGCGGCGACAGGGTCGTCAACGCCGGGCGGGTCCCGGTAGGTCTCGGGATAGCTGACGACGGTGGCGTGGTCGGGAAGATCGACCGGGATGAGGTCGTCGCCGTAGCGCAACTGAATGGACTGCGACATCGGGGGACCTCCTGCGGGGGGTGTTCTGAACGGGCTAACGGCGGACGCCTCCGGGCGGGACGCGCAAATCTAGCACCTCTGGCACGGGAGCGACGGCGGGCGGCGTTTTGCCGGGAGTCGGCGAGCCGGGGAGACAGAGCGAGTGGGCCGGGTGCGGTGATAGCATTGCGCGATGAATTCTCAGGTTGAGCCGCCCTCCCTTCCCCGACGCACCGAGCGTATTTCCGCGTTCTTCCCCTGCTACAACGATGCGCACACGATTGCGGACATCGTGCGGGCGGCGGACGCGACGCTGGCCGACCTGACCGACGACTATGAAGTGATCGTCGTCAACGACGGCAGTTTCGACGGCTCGGCCGAGGTGCTGGCGGGGCTGGCGGAATCGGTGCCGGCGCTGCGGGTGGTGACCCATCCGGCGAACCGCGGGTACGGCGGCGCGCTGCAATCGGGATTCGCGGCGGCGACCGGGGACCTGATCTTCTACACCGACGGCGATGGGCAGTACGACCCGCGCGAGCTGAAGCTGCTGATCGCGGAACTGGCCGACGGGGTCGATGTGGTGAACGGCTACAAGATTTCGCGCAGCGATTCGCCGGTGCGGCGCATCCTGGGCTCGGCCTACAACTTTACGGCGACGACGCTGCTGCGGATACCGATGCGGGACCTGGATTGCGATTTTCGGCTGTTTCGCCGCGAGGTGACCCGCGGCCTGCGGATCACCAGCTCGGGCGGGATCATCTGCGCGCAGATGATGCAGCAGGTGTACCGCGGCGGGTACACGGTGCGCGAGGTGCCGGTGACGCATCTGCCGCGCCGGCACGGAAGTTCGCAGTTTTTCCAACCCTGGAACGTCTTTTCGCTGGGGATCGATTTGTTGCGGCTGTGGTGGGGCGGGCTGTTCGGGCGGTCGCCGGGCGCGCCGGCCAACGCGGGACCGACCCCGGATACCCGCGAGGGCGAGCCGGACCCGGTGGCGGAAGCCGATCGTGCCATCGACTAGCCCTCCGCCGGGAGGAGCGCCAACCGGGGAGGACGTTGCTACGGCGTTCGCGGGCCGGCGGGTGGCGGTGCTGGGAGGACTGGGCTTTATCGGCAGCGCGGCGGCGCTGCGGCTGGTGGAACTGGGGGCGCGGGTGACGGTGGTGGACGCGCTGCTGGAGGGCTTCGGCGGCGACCGCCACAACCTGCCGGAGACGCTTCCCGATGGCGAGATCCACATAGTGGATGTTCGATCTGAGGGGCTGGAGGAGATCCTGGCCGGGACGGAGGTGGTGATCAACGCGGTCGGGCAGGTGTCGCACCAGCGCAGCATCACCGACCCGATCGGCGACCTGGAGGCGAATTGCCGGGCGCAAATCCATATCCTCGAGG
>CAYYTN010000041.1:8517-10289 GCA_964474495.1 uncultured Chloroflexota bacterium | reverse complement strand
CGCCGACGCCGGTGGTGGTTTATGCGGGCACCCGCCAGATCTACGGGCGAGCGCCGGAACTGCCAATCACCGAGTCGGTGCCGGCGGCGCCGGTGGACATAAACGGGGTGGATAAATTCGCCGGCGAGGAATACCACCGCATCTACCACGAGGTGCACGGGCTGGCGACGGTACGCCTGCGGCTGACGAACACCTACGGTCCGCGACAGTCGCTGGAAGTCGGTAGTAGCCAGGGCGTTGTCCCGACGTTCATCCGCCGGGCGCTGCAGAGAGAGCCGCTGCGAGTGTATGGACACGGGCGCCAACGTCGCGACATCACGCATGTCGACGACGTGGTCAGCGCCATCCTGTCAGTCGCGTCTACGCCGGAAACCAACGGCCACGTCTACAACCTGGGCAGCGACCGGCCGATTTCGGTAGGGGACCTCGCCGAAGCGATCGCGGCGGAGACCGGGGTGCCGGTGGAGTTCATCGAGTACCCGGACGAGTTGAAGTCGATTGAGATCGGGGATTCGTGGTCGTCGTACGACCGGCTGCAACTGGCGACCGGCTGGCGGCCGCGGGTGGGGTTCGCGGCCGGAATCGCGGCGACGATCGAGTTCTATCGCCAGCGTCCCGAGTACTGGCACGTTGGCTGATATTCGGATTCCGGTCTTCACCGCGGACCGGCAACTGGCGTCGATCCGGGGAGAGATAGACGCGGCGATCGAGCGGGTGCTGGGGAGCGGGCGGTTCATCCTGGGCCGCGAAGTGGTGGCGTTCGAGGCGGAGTTAGCGGCGTTCTGCGGGGTCGACTACGCGGTCGGGGGCGGCAACGGGACCGACGCGATTGAACTGGCGCTACGGGCGGTGGGAGTGGGGCCGGGGGACGAGGTGATCACCGTGGCGCACACGGCGCCGTTCACGGGTCTGGCGATCCTGGCGACGGGCGCGACGCCGGTGTTCGTGGATGTCGATGAAGCAACGATGCTGATGGACGCGTCGCTAGTCGAGGCGGCGTTGAGTCCGTCGACGCGGGCGATCCTGCCGGTTCATTTGTACGGGCAGGCGGGCGACATGGGGGCGATCGGGGCAGTGGCGGAGAAGGCGGAGGTCCGGGTGGTGGTGGACGCGGCGCAAGCGCACGGCGCGAGCATCGCGGGAAGCCGGGCGGCGGCGCTGGGCGATGTGGCGGCGTTTTCGTTCTATCCGACGAAGAACCTGGGGGCGTACGGAGACGGCGGGGCGGTAGTGACGGACGACCCGGAGATCGAGAAGACGGTGCGGCGACTGCGCAGCGGCGGGATGGCGGCCGAGTACCGCTCGGACCTGCCCGGGCGGAACTCGCGGCTGGACGAAATGCAGGCGGCAATCCTGCGGGTGAAGTTGCCGCGTCTGGAAGGGTGGAGCGAGCGCCGCCGGGAGATCGCGGCGCGCTACGGGGCGGAGTTGCGGGTGCCGGACGGCGATGCGGGCCATGCGCGCCACCTGTACGCGGTGCGGAGCCCGCGCCGGGACGACCTGACGGCGCACCTGGCGGCGCGCGGGGTGGGGTCGCGGGTCCATTATCCGTGGGCTCTGCACGAACAGGAGGCGTTTGTCGGTAGGTGCACGGTGGCCGGGAGTCTGGCGCAGACGGAACGCTGCTGCCGGGAGGTGCTGAGTCTGCCGCTGTTCCCGGAGTTGACTGACGATGAAGTGGCGGCGGTGATCGCGGCCGCGAACGAGTTCAGCGCCGGCTAGCGTCCCGGCAGGCGGCGGGCCAGGGCGGGGCCGCGCCAGAGGATCAGCCC
>CAYYTN010000041.1:0-8482 GCA_964474495.1 uncultured Chloroflexota bacterium | reverse complement strand
GAAATGAACGCGCCCAGGCGCACGGCCGGGGGATCGTACTCCAGGACGACTTCGTGGCGACCGGCCGGCACCGACACCGCCCGGCTCGCGAGGTCGGCGGGCAGGACCGCCGTTTCAACGCCATCGACGTAGGCCTTCCAGCCGTCGTCGTAGGCGTCGCGCACGACCAGGATGCCCGGTTCGGCGGCGTCGGTGTTGATGGTCAGGCGGAGGGGGCTGTCTTCGATCAGGGTGGCGGTTCCGGGCGTTCCCGGGGTTTCGGTAAGCAACGAAGCCGGGAGGCCGGGGGCGAAGTCGCCGGCCTCGATGACGGGGCGCGCGGAGTAGCCGGGGTCGCGTCGCTGCAGGATGGCCAGGGCGTCCGCGGGGCCGGCGGCCAGGTCCGCCCGGGTGTGGAGCGCGAGGCGCCGTCCGGGATCGAATTGGCCGACGAGGAGTTCGCGCTCGGGTCCGGTGGGCTCCAGTTGGGGAATCCAGGCACTGGTCGACCAGCCGGCAGCGTCGACCAGCGTCAGACCGTGGATGCGGAGGCGGATGCCGGGGTGGACAACCCCGATGAGCAGGTGGTCGGGGTCGGCGTCGGGCGGAATCTCGACGGTGACCAGGTGGTAGAGGCTGTCGCGGTTGTCGCCGACGACGACGCTCGGGCCGGGGGCCTCGGAATGGGCCGGAGTGCGGAAGGCAAGGGCGCCGAAGCCAGTGCGCTCGGAGACGTCTTCGCCGGCCTTCAGTTCGCGGACCCCCAGGACGACGGCGTCGCGGAGCCAGGCGACGGTGGCGACGGTGGTTCCGCCGGGAACGTCGGTGGCACCCTCCAGAGAGAGGATCGCCAGCAGGCGGACCGGGGCACCGAGATTGGTGAGTTCGATCCGGCCGTCGCCGGGTGGCGACCCGGCATCGAGGACGGCGGCCGGCCGCCGGATGGAATAGCGGACGCCGAAGGCTTCGGCGAAGCGGGCGTCGAAGCCGAGGGCCGAGTCGGTGGAGTAGAAGACCCGTGCGGCCCCGAGGAGGCGCGAATAGCGGGCCGGGGCCCCGTACCAGGCGTCGAGCAGGTCGGCCTGGCGACGCGGCACCAGTGAGGCGTAGCCGGAGGCCTCGGCGATGCGGGAGCCGAGCAGGTAGTTGGAGCCGTCGAGTATCTCGCCCAGAAGGACCGTGCGCGGGTAGGCGCCGGGAGCGGTGGCGGCGGCGACGTGGGTCGGTGAATCGAGTACATCAGCGACGGCGATCCGCGGGTGGAAGGTGGCGGCGAAGAAGGCGAGTTCGACGGCGGCGAGGAGGAGGAGCACGGGGGCGACGGGGAATCTCGATAGGCGGAGCCGGAGGCCGGCGGCGACGGCGAAGAGGGCGAGGGCAGCGAGGGCGACCGGGAGCCAGTTGCCGACGAGCCCGGGGTCGGTGGCGGCCAGGACCAGATCGTCGGCCGGCACCGCGGCATCGACGCTGGCGCTTCCGGGCAGGCCGTCGGCCCAGGCGGCGGTTTCGAAGCGGGTGCCGGGATCGCGGCCAATCCAGCGGTTGACCGCCCACAGGGCCACCCAGCCCAGCACCGGGAGCAGCGCCAGAATCGCCGGCCAGCGCCAGGAAAGCCGGCGATCACGCAGGGCGTCAAGGCCGAACCCGGCGAGCATGGCCAGGTTCAGGATGACGATCAACGTGAAACGGCCGGGGGCGCGGGCGCGGTCGAAGCCGGGGAGGGAGCGGAGCAGGTCGTAGAGGCCGGTGGGCCCGTGGACGCCGGCGGCGAGTAGCCAGGCGACGAGAGCGCCGGCGGCCAACACCCAGATGACGCGGGTACGCCGCCGGGTCAGGGCCAGGATGGCCAGGCAGAAGGGCAGGACGCCGAGGTAGAGGGAGGTCTCCCAGCGGTTCCAGGGGCCCCAGAAGGAGTCGCCGGCACCCAGGACCCCCGGGAAGAGGAGTTGCGCCGAGGCCCAGGGAAACAGGGCGAAACGGGACGCTTCGACGTCGGAGATGGTGACTCCGCGGAGGGACTCGGTGATGAGTTGATAGAGGGGCGCGACCTGCAGAGCGGCGATACCGGCGCCGACCAGAGCCATTGTGATGCCGCCGCCGAGCAACCACAGGGCGCGGCGGCCGGGACGCGGCAGAGTAACTCGCCAGCGGCCGGCGACCAGCGAGAAGCTGACGTGCAGCAGCACGCCGAGCCCAACGATCATGACGATCTGGGGATGCACCGCGACCAGCGCCAGCGCGAACAGCAGGCCGCCGCCGAGGAACCATCCCAGGCGGGCGCGGATCGCGCGGGTGGTGGCGGCGCGTTCGACGGTGGCGAGCATGGCAGGAAGGACGAAGACGGAGTTGGCGACGTTGAGGTGGTGCTGCTGGGCGACCGAAAAGCTGCCCAGGCCGAAGGCGAACCCGGCGAGGGCCGCGCCGGCCGGCGAGACGCGGAGCGTGCGGGACAGCCAGTAGGCGGCGAAGGCGGCCAACAACGCCCGCACCACCGGGCCCCAGAGCAGGAGCCAGTCGACCTGGCCGGTGGCGAGGGCGAGGAAATGGAGCGGGAACAGGACACCGGTTTCGCCGTCGGCGAATTGCGGATAGCCCATATAGACGAAGGGGTTCCAGAGCGGCAGGGAGCCACGACCGAGGGTCTCGGCGGCGTACTCGGCGAAGGGGCCGTAGTAGGTGACGGTGTCGGATTGATGGAAGATTTCGCCGCGTGCCCAGGCCGGCGCGAAGGCGGCGAGGACGACGAGCAGGACGAAACCGAGGGCGGCGCGATCGCCGGGGGAGGTGAACCGGGGCAGGCGCGATCGTGGACGGTCGATTGGGCGTGGGGGAGCGGAATCCTGCGACATCGCGGCGCGCCGACCGGCGCTACTCCGGCTTCCCGGAGCCGACCGGGTTCTGGAAGATGGCCAGGATCGAGGTGCCGACGGGCAGGCGTAGCCGGCCGATCAGGCGGGCCTCGAGCCAGCCGAGGGCGAAGAGGAGGGGGTCGAGCCGGGAGGTGCGGTCGAGGTCGCCGGCGCCGGAGGAAGGCAGCAGCCGGCGGGTGATGAGAGCCGGCAAGAAGAGCAGCGCGTTGACGTAGCCGGCCCAGCCGACGCGCCAGCCGGCCAGCGCCATCTGCTCGCGGAACCCGGCGAGCCCAAATCGGCGGGCGCCGTGGACGAAGCGGTCGTGGGGGCCGTCGAGCACGGCCATCGCCGGGACCCGCACGATGAGCCGCCCGCCGGGGCGGGTGACGCGGCGCATTTCGCGGGCGGAGTCGCGGGGGCTGGCGACGTTGGCGTGATAGAGGACATCGAAGGAAGTGACGAGGTCGAAGGCGCCGGCACGGAAGGGAATCGCCGCGACCGAAGCGCAGACGACCGGGATGCCGCGGTCGCGGGTGGCGCGCAGCGCCGCCGGGTGGGGATCGATGCCGACGACCCCGCCGTAGCGGTGCAGCCAGGCGGTGGTTCCGCCGGTGCCGCAACCGGCGTCCAGGACCCGGACGGAATGGGTCGGGGGGCGCCAGAATCGCCCGATGAGCCGGGCGACCTGCGCGCGCGCCGTGCGGTACCACCAGTGGGTCGCTTCGACGCGGCGCAGTTGCTTGTAGGCCTCGGTTTCCACAGGAGTGAACGATACCCTAGCTTCCCCGGCGACGCTCGGGAGTCGGCCGGCGGCCGGCTGGGGGTGACGAGGGCTTGAACGCGGGTGGCGGGCGGCTGTAACGCAATTGCGACGCGGCGGTATCGGGATCGATACGTCGGGGGTTCGGACCTGAAACTCCAGTGAAATCCCGGGGGCGCAGTGTTTGTTGGTCAGGCGGGAGAAGAGACTAGAGAGGTCGGCGTCCTGACAAGGGGAATCGCGCCGACCGCCGGGCCGAAAGTGCGGGGCGGGGTTGCCGGGGCGATGACTCCGGGGACGCCGATGCACATCATCACCCGCCCGGGGGTGGGCCATATGGCGTCGACCGCGAAGCCGGACGGGCGCTAGCCGGAGACGGCCTTCCTCCCGGAACGCCCGGGGGTGATGTCGCCGGCGATGACCAGCTTTGACGAGCCGGTGGCGGTGGGCACGTTGCCGGTGCCGCCCTGGATGGTTTCGTTGCCGATGACCACCATGGTGAGGACTTCGCGGGATTCGACCGGGATGCCGAGATCCTCGGTGGTGCTGACAGGGATCGGGTCCAGGCGCTCGGCGATCATCCGGCAGACGGTTTCATTCTTGGCGCCGCCGCCGGCGAGCAGGATCTCGTCGACCTTTGCCCGGGGGAAGACGAATTCGCGGTAGTTGTGGGCGATTGATTCGGCGGTGAAGGCGGCGGCGGTGGCGAGCAGGTCTTCGTCAGAGAGACCCAGCTCGCGGCCGCGATCGCGGACACCGGCGGAGTACTCGTGGCCGAAGAGTTGCCGGGCGGCGCCCTTGGGCGGGGCCTGGCGGACGAACGGATGTTGCATCAACTCGTCGAGGAGGCCGTCGTGGACGGTTCCGCGGGCGGCCATCGCGCCGCCTTCGTCGTAGGCCTTTTCGCCGTTGGTGATCCAGCCGACGAGGGCGTCGAGGATCATGTTGGCGGGGCCGGAGTCGAAGGCAAACATGCCGTCGAGGCCGGCACCGGCGGGGATGACAGTGGGATTGGCGATGCCGCCGAGGTTGTGCAGAGCCCGGTTGATGGTGGGGTGCCCGAAGAGGACCCAGTCGCCGTAGGAGACGGTGGGGACGCCGAGTCCGCCGGCGGCGATGTCGCGCTGGCGGAGATTGGTGACGGTGGTGACGCCGGTGCGCTCGGCGATGAAGGCGCCGGCGCCGAGGTCGAGGAAGGCCGTGACGGCTTCGTCGCCGAGCCAGCGGTGATCGTCGCGCTGGCCTTCGATGACCTGGTAGCAGACCTGGCCGGAGGACACGATGAGGTCGAGGTCGTCGGTGGTCATGCCGGCTTTGGCGAGGATGCGGTGCACGCATTCGGCAAAGAACTCGCCGATGGCGTTATCGGCCTGGGCGACGCGATCCAGCGAACCGGTTTCGCGGGCGAAGACATCGAAGATGCGCTCGCGCAGCGGCGACTCATATTCGAAGTTCTCGACTTCGACCACTTCGATCGCGGTGTCCTGTCCGCGACCGGAGACCCGGGCGATGACGGTGCCCGGTCCGTCGGCTGAGGTGCCGGAGTGCAGGCCGACGACGGTGCGCTGGGGTTTCTCGACGTAGCGGAGGAGGCCGTCCAGGTAGTGGGGAAGTTCTCGTTGGCTGGAAGTCATTGTTGCGCCCGCCTTTGATTCTGCGTGAGGCGCTGGAAGCGCCTGACTTGATTCGCCTCCCCCCACACCCCGGCGGGGGCAGTGTAGCGCCCGGCAAGTCTCAACACTCCCGATCGCGCTTGGCGGCATAATGGCTGTCCAACATGCAACCGGGAGTTCGCGGCCTTGAACCTGATTGTTCTGATGATCGATACGATGCGAATGGATCACATCGGGTTTCACAACCAGGGGAAGCCGGTGTTCACGGGTATCCCGGCCTGTAGGACGCCGAATATCGATCGGTTCGCGGCGGAGTCGGTGGTGTTCGACAACATGTACCCGGAGGCGCTGCCGACGATCCCGGCGCGGGCGGGGCTGATGACGGGAGCGCGGACGCTGGTGAACCGGCCGTGGGCGCCGTTGGCCGACACGGACATCTCGATTTCGGAGATCCTGGGGCCGAATGGCTACGTGTGCGGGATCGCCAGCGACACGTACCACTACCGCGCCCCGGGGATGAACTACCACCGGGCGTTCCACTCGTACGAGTGGGTGCGCGGGCAGGAGTACGACCCGTGGAAGTCGCATCCGCCGGACCTGGATATTGATGATTATGTCAACTTGCATTTTGATGAGGTGTGGCGGGCGCGGGTGGCGCAGTTCCTGACCAACACGGCGGTGTTCAAATCGGCGGACGAGTGGTTCGCGCCGCAGGTGGCGGACCACACGGTGCAATGGCTGAAGGACAATCGAGATCATCCGAACGTGTTCTTCTGGATGGATTCGTTCGACCCGCACGAGCCCTGGGACCCGCCGGCGGAGTTCGATGTGTACAACGACCCCGACTACAAGGGCCCGCGGCTGGTGCTGCCGATGGGCGGCATGGCGGCGGACTGGGCGTCGCCGGCGGAGATCGATTTCCTGCGCGGGATGTATGCGGGCGAGGTGGCGAGCGTCGATTACGCCCTCGAACGGGTGTTTGGCGCGCTGGAGGAACTGGGCTACTACGAGGATTCGATGGTGGTGCTCATGGGCGATCACGGCTTTCCGCTGGGCGACCACGGGAAGTTCCTGAAGGGCGTGGACCGGCTGTATGGGGAGATCATGAAGGTGCCGTTCATGGTCCGGATGCCGGGGGGCGAGCACGCGGGGCGGCGGGTGTCGGCGATTGCGCAGTTCCAGGATTTCCTGCCGACGATGCTGGATCTGCTGGGCCTGGAGGCGAACAATATGGATCTGCCGGGACGCAGTATGCGGGGGCTGATCGAGGGCGAGATCGATGAGCACCGGCAGTCGGTGATCTGCGGCTACCGCGACGGGCTGGATCGGGTGATTCGCACCCGGGACTGGAGCCTGATCCTGCGGCCGGCGGGGGAACGGAGCGAACTGTACGACCTGCACGAGGACCCGGGTGAGACCGAGAACCTGATCGGGGACAACGCGGAAGTGGTGGGCGAGTTGATCGGGCTGTACGGCTCGATCTACTACGGGGACCTCTGGCCGGGCCAAAATGTGACGTCGGTGCCGGCATTCGTGCGCCGGGCAATCGGCGATCACGCGCTGCAGAACGAGGGCAAGAACGTGCTGGGGCTACAGGGCAAGTACGAGATCAGTTCGGGGATGGTGGACTAGCCGGGGTTCGGGGCAGCGGAAGGTGCGAGGACGGGCGGAGCGGTACCCTAGTGCCCGCGGAATGTGACGACCGGGAATCGAGCAGAGACATGAGCTACCAGTTCCCCGAGGGCTTCGTGTGGGGTACGTCGACGTCGGCGCACCAGGTGGAGGGCAACAACACCCAGTCGGACTACTGGGTCATGGAGCACGTGGAGCCAACGATCTTCGCCGATCCGTCAGGCGACGCCTGCGACCAATACCACCGCTACGAGGACGACCTGGCACTGCTGGAAGAGCTGGGGTTCAACGCGTACCGCTTCTCGGTTGAATGGGCGCGAATCGAGCCGGAGCCGGGTCACTTCTCGCAAGCGGCGCTGGATCACTACCGGCGGGTGCTGGAGTCCTGTCACCGGCACGGATTGCAGCCGGTGGTGACTTACCACCATTTCAGCTCGCCGCGCTGGGTGGCGGCAGCGGGGGGCTGGGAGAACCCGGAGACGGCGGCGCGCTTTGGCGAGTACGCGGAGCGAGTGACGCGCGACCTGGGCGACCTGATCGGCCGAGTGTGCACGATCAACGAGCTAAACATCACGGCGCTGATCGATGAGTTCAAGGGGACGATGATCCCGGCGGAGGCGATTGAGGGGATGCTGGCGGCGGCGGGACGGGCCAGCGGCAGCGACCGCTTCAGCGCGCTCCTGCTGGGGGACTCGGCGGCGATCGAACCGGTGGTCATCGCCGGGCATCACGCGGCGGTGGAGGCGATCAAGGCGGTACGGGGCGAACTTCCGGTCGGAATGACGGTGGCGATGTCCGAGTACCAGGCGGTTCCGGGCGGGGAGGCGGTGATGCAGGCGAAGCGGGAGAAGATCCAGGATGTGTACCTGCGCGAGGCGGGCGATGGTGATTTCATCGGGGTGCAGTGCTACTCACGGAACCGCTATGGACCGGAGGGGATGTTGCCACCGGAGGAGGGCGTCGAGGTGACGCAGATGGGCTACGAGTTCTGGCCGGAGTGCGTGGGGGCGTGCATCCGCGACGCGGTGGAAATCACGGGGTTGCCGGCGCTGGTCACGGAGAACGGCATCGGGACCGACGACGACACGCGCCGGATGGAGTACCTGCGCCGGGCGCTGGCTTCGTTGAAGAGCTGCCTAGATGACGGGCTGGACGTGCGCGGCTACTGCCAGTGGTCGCTGCTGGACAACTTCGAGTGGATGCTGGGCTACCGGCCGACGTTCGGGATCGTGGCGGTGGATCGAGCGACCCAGGTGCGGTCGCCGAAGCCGAGCGCGGCCTGGCTGGGCGGGGTGGCGCGGAGCAACACGGCGGAGCTGGGCTAGGCGGCGCACGGCCGCCGAAACACAACCGACATTTCAATCCGGGAGGGACATACGATGCAGGCACTGAAGGTCAGCGAGAACGGGCGCTTCCTGGTCCATGAAGACGGGAGCCCGTTCTTCTTCCTGGCGGATACGGCCTGGCGGCTGTTCTACAAGCTGGACCGGGAGGACACCGACCTTTACCTGGAGGACCGGGCGGCGAAGGGCTTCAACGTGATCATGCCGGTGGTGTTCGACGTGCGCTTCGGGCCGAACCAGTACGGGCACCATGCCTTTGCGAACAACGATCCGACCCGGCCCAACGAGCCGTTCTTCGAGCAC
>CAYYTN010000040.1:0-13496 GCA_964474495.1 uncultured Chloroflexota bacterium | reverse complement strand
CAGCCGCCGACGACTATGGGCAGGATGACCAGAAGTATCGAGAAGAAGGCAAACCGGGGATGAAGACTCATCTACGCCTCCGGGAGGTGAGGCACTCGAACGCCCGGGCTCTGACTGAATGCGGTTCAACGGGATCAGAGTATGTCGGCAGCGGAGAGAGGGGCATTGTCACCTGTCCAGATGGGCCTCTGGGCCGGTCTCCCAGCCCCACTCCGGACAGTCCATCTATTCTGGCACGGTCACTTTCGTGATCTTCCACGGTTCGACATTGGTTCGCTGGCATTCTTCGATTCTTGGATTGAGTTCAACCGTGCCGATTATCCCCTCGCAGCCTACTCGCTCCACTTCGAATATCCGGGTGACCGGCTCTTCGGACAAGTTCAGGGTGATTCTCGCGGAGCCGGTTTTCAGCAGGAAATCGGCCTCGACTATCTCAATATCAAAGTCCGGATCAGGAGCGCCGGAGAGTTCGAGAAAGCGAAGAATCTTGCCGGGTGATGGCCCAGCACCGTCCTCGTCTAGCTCGTTCTGAACACTGCCCGGGAGGAAATTCCATGCCGCGGCAGCCTTCTCGCCTTCGGGATCCCGGCCCTGGGCGCTCTCCATGAAATTCTCCAGGAACCTCGTAAGGGCCCGATCGACCTCCGCCTCCAGGCTGGGACCGTCGCCAGACAGACTATCAGTCGCCGAGCCACCGCCGGAGGCCGGTGCCGCGGATCCCGCCTCGTCTGAGCCTCCAGCGCAGCCGCCGGCGACCATGGCGAGGATGACGAGCAGTACGGAGTAGAGAACGTACCGGAGATGAAGACTCATCTGCTCATCCCGGAGGTAACGCACTCAAATGCCCGGGCTCTAACGGAATACGGATGATGCGGCCCGGGCTCGGCGTCCGGTGGACGGCGCTCAAATCCCTGGTCATCCCATGTTGAACTCGTCATGCGGGGGCGTTCCGAAGGCCCGGAACGCTTGAGCTGTCGTCCATGCATACTTCAGTCCCCCGAGCGGGCGCAAACCGCTCAATCCTCGCAGTCGGTGGTGGTCTGCTCGACAATTGTATTCAGATAAGTCTCCGCCGCCACACCCCCCGAGCAACAGGGGAGGTGCAGCCAGTCATCCGAGCGCGTCACCGAGCCTCCGGGGGATCGAAGCTGGGAGGAAAGGGCCGATTAATGCGCCGGTGGGGCGTCCGGATGGCGGTGGCCCCAATCTTCTTCCAGCCGTTCGCACCGGAGGTCAACACTGGATTGATCTACACGTTGTTCTGGTCCAGCTAGATACGAGGCACCCAGGGGGAGAATGAACGGCAAGTATGGTTCGCGAACCATGCACCGCGTTACAGCTCTGGCGCCGGGGGCCAAGCGCCTGGCGGGGACCCCGGTGGAGCTGTCCAGGACAGCCAGGCTGAGACTGAAGCGGGTTCGAGTTCCGTGAGAGGCACCGGGGGCAACGTTTCCCTGACCTGCCGGCATTTCGGGATCAGCCGGCAGACCTGTTATCTCTGGCGGGGGCGTTGCAGCCCGCGCAACCTGTGGGTCTGGAGAATCGCAGCCGGCGTCCCAGGCGGACGAGGCGACCCGCCTACCGCCCCGAAATGGTGGAGGCGGTGATAGCCAGGCGTGGGCGCTGGCCGCGCACCGGCAAGTAGAAGCTGGTGGTGCTGCTGCGCCGGGAGGGTATCGCGGTCTCGGCCTCGATGGTCGGCAGGATCCTTGGCCGGGCCAAAGCCCGGGGCTACCTGCGCGAGCCCATCTACACGTCCTACCCGGCCCGCAAACGCCGCCGCCAGCGACCCTACGCCACCCGGAAGCCGTCGGACTACCGCCTCGAACTCTCCGGCGACCTGGTCCAAGTGGACACTCTGGACCCGCGGCCTCTACCCGGCGCGCTCCTGAAACACTTCACCGCCCCCGACACGGTCTCGCGCTGGGATGTCATGCAGGTACGGGGGCCGCCACCGCCGGTACCGCCACCGCCTTCCTGGACACCATCAGCGCACGCATCCCCTTTACCGTCAAAGCCATCAAGGTCGATGGCGGTTCGGAGTTCAAAACCGAGTGCGAACCGGCCCGCCGCGACCGCGGCATCCGCCTCTTCGTGCTTCCACCCAGATCCCCCAAGCTCAACCCTCACGTGGAGCGCGCCCGACGCACCCACCGGGGGGAATTCTATGCAATCACCAGCGCCGAGACCACGGCCGCCGCCATGAACACCGCCCTCAGGGACTGGGAGAATGCCTACAACCACCTCCGCCCCCACCAGCCCCTCGACTACCAGACCCCAGCCGAGTTCGTCGGCATAACCACACCACCAACATCAATCGAAAGGAGTCCACTGTTTCGCAGTTTCGCATTTACCGAACGAGTGCACACGTTTGACGCCGCGATCGGGCAGGTCTAATCTACAAGTCGCTGCATCCTGCAGGACGGGCGGAGACGAGAGGCATGCGCTGGCTTCTCAATCGTGGCCGAGGGGCCAATGGGAGGAACCCAGGGAGTGTGCCGGATGGTGTATCTGCCGCCCAGTTTCTGCGGTCTTCAGGCCGGGACGGCCGTCTAAGGGAGTAAGACAATGGCAAAGCAGATCATTCGTCGAGGGTTGTCGCGGCGACGGTTGTTGGGGGTGGGGGCGGTAGCTGGAGCGGGAGCGGTGGTCCTAGGCGCCTGTGGCGAAACCGTCGAGGTGATCAAAGAGGTGCCGGTCGAGGTCGTCAAGGAAGTCCAGGTCGCCGGGGAGACGGTGATCAAGGAAGTCGAGGTAGAAGTCGCCGGTAAGACCGTCGTCAAGGAAGTGGAAGTTCCGGTCGAGGTCATCAAAGAGGTCGAGGTCGAAGTCGAAAAGGTCGTCGAGGTGGAAGCCGCGCCGGTAGTGGGAGCCGCCACCGGAAGCGGACGCTGGGCGGGAGAGACGTTCAATTACGCCGGACTGGAGAGCATGGGCAGCGCCGTCATCAACGCCACGAAGCCTTGGTTCGATGTAACCGGCGCCGAAGTCAACCGCGCGGCGTTCGGCCAGCAGGAGCTGGAGGACAAGGCCCTGCAAGCCATGGCCACGGGCACGTATTTCGCCGACGCCTTCCAGTTCAACAGCAACTCGGCGGGGGATGTGATGGCGGGCGGCCTGTTGTTGCCGGTTCCAAACTGGGTGAAGGACAAGATCGAATGGGACGACATTATGCCGTTGTTCCGGGAGAAGATCGTCTCCTGGGAAGGCACCGCCTTCTCACTTCCGTACGACGGTGATAAGCATTACATGGCCTACCGCCGCGATCTGATGGTCGATCAGGCTAACGCTGACAAGTTTCAGGCCGAGAACGGCTACGCCTGGGATCCGGAAACCGGGCCAAGGACCTGGGACGAGCATCGCGATATCGCTAAGTTTTTCACCGGTGCGGAAGGGTGGGGTGACGGGGACGCCTCTCACTCGGGCTTTTCCCACATGATGAAGCGCAAGGACACGTTGTGGTGGGGCGCCAACTCTCGCTTCACGGCCTACAACAAGCATCCGGAGGACAAGGGCTACCTCTTCGACGTCGATACGATGGAGCCGCGAGTTGGCAACGAAGGGTTCATCAGGGCGCTGGAGGATTGGAAGGAAGAGTTTGAGCTCTATGGACCAGAGACCTCTTTGAACGACGGATGGGGTGGCGTTATTGAGAACTACGTCACCGGAAAATCCTTTATGTGCATCGGCTGGTCCGACCACGGCACCGCCGCGCAGGACACGTCGCGATCCGTTATCAAAGGTTTGAGCGGCTACTCGAAGAATCCCGGTTCCAAAGACGTGTTTAACGCCAGGACCGGAAAATGGGAGAACTTCCCGGAGATCAACTACGCTTCATTCATCGCGTTCGGTGGCTGGATCATCGCCGTCCCGTCGAACACGAAGAACGCGGAGATGGCGTGGGACTGGGGTTCCTTCGCCACCGGCCCGCACGTCGCCAACCAGATGGTGACAGCGCCGACCGGGGTGAACCCGCTCCGGTTCAGCCAGATGGATCCTCAGATCTGGGTAGACAGTGCGTTTGAGTGGGGTGAGGATGAAGCCATCCGCATGCTCAAGGGCGAATCCGACACGATAAACGACCCCAACGCCGTGGCGGACCTGCGTGTGCCGGGCTGGGTGCAATACCGTGACGCGTTCGAGCTGCACGTATCCAGGGCGCTGGCTGGAGAGGCCGATGTGCCCTCGGCGCTCGACGACATGGCCACGGAATTCGATGCGATCACGGAACGGATGGGTGGACGTGATAAGCAGCTACCGTTCTACCGATCGGCCATGGGAGCCTCGTAGGACTACTCGAGGCAGGCCTCACTGAGTGATGGCGCAAACGGTGGCGGTCGGGTTTTCCCGGCCGCCACCGGCGTCGAGATATTCGAATTGACCAATACATTCCGGGTCCGGTATGACGCAGGCTGCTGACGCGACCGTAGCTACGCCCGAGAGCGGTGGCGGCGCCACTGCGGCGCCGATGAGGCGCAAGCGGAGAGACGGTACTTTCCGCTGGAAGTTGATGCTTCTGCTGCCGGCGGTGCTCGTGGTGCTGACGTTCACGATCTTGCCGCTCGTGTGGACCCTCGGAGCGTCGTTTACGGACTTTCACCTGTTCCTGCACGGGTTCCAGAAAGACGTACCGGTAAATTTCGTCGGCCTGAAGAACTGGGTGGATGTGATGTCCGACCAGTTCTTCTGGCACACCGCCAAGAACACGATCGTCTTTTCGGTTTCGACTGTCGCGCTTGAGCTGGCGATCGGCCTGGGCGTTGCCCTGTCTCTCCGAAATATCACCCGCGGCCAGCGTTTCTTCCGGGTGTGGTTCCTGCTGCCTCTTTTTCTCAGCCCCGTGGCCGTGGGCATGATCGTCGGCCGCATGGTGTTTCACGAAGCCGTGGGGCCGGTCAACGACCTCCTGCGGGATGTGGGCTTCCAGGGCATACCCTGGTTGAGTCAGGCCGAGTGGGCCATGTTCACGCTGATCCTGGTCGACGTCTGGCAGAACACCTCGTTTATGGTCCTGCTTCTGTACGCGGGGCTGCTTTCCATCCCGGATGAGATGTACGAGGCGGCAAAGGTTGACGGCGCGTCGGACTTACAGGGGCTGTTCAAGATTACCCTGCCGCTGCTTGCCCCCATCGCGATGGTCGCCATCCTGATCAAAGGTCTCGACGCCTTCAAGGTGGTCGACATCATCAAGGTCGTCACCGGCGGCGGACCCGGCAATTCCACCGAGAGCCTGACGCTCAACATCTTCGATACCAGCGTTCGCAGCGGCGATATATCGGTGGGGGCCGCCGGGGGCTTCATCCTCCTGGCCATAATGACTATTTTCGTGCTGATCGTCCTCGCCGTATCCCGTCGATACGTCTCGACTTTGACGGACTGATAACTCATGCGCGCTTTATTTGCACGAACTATCGGATCCGAGCGAAATAGGCGGAACTTTTTTTCCTGGGCCGTCGTCCTGATATGGACCCTGATACTGTCCTTCCCGGCCTACTGGTTGCTCCTGACGACGTTCAAGACTGGGCTGGCCTTCACCAAGGAAGCCACCTATCTGCCCTGGGTCGATTTTGAACCGACGCTTTCCTCGTGGGAGACGGTATTTGTGGGGCGGTCCGACCGCATGATGCGACCGCTGCTCAACAGCACCATCATCGCCACGGTTTCATCAGCCGCCGCCCTCATCCTGGCTACCACGGCCGGGTATGCCCTGGCGAGGTTCCGGTACAACGCCGGGCCGATCACCGGGAACAACATCTCCTTCTGGTTTCTGCAACAACGAATGATTCCCGCCGCCATTCTCGCCATCCCGCTTCTGGTCGGATTCCGGGAATTACGTCTCCTGGACAACCAGCTGGCCCTGATCATCACTTACACAGTGTTTGGAGTTCCATTCGCAGTGTGGATGCTCCGTGAATTCTTTCGCTCCCTGCCCGTTGAGGTTGAGGAGGCGGCCATGATAGATGGCGCCAGTCGTCTGGGCGTCATCCGCTACATCGTATTTCCCCTCAGCGCGCCCGGCATCGTGGCCGTTTTCCTCCTGCTCTTTATCGGCTCCTGGAACGAGTACTACTTCGCCCTGGTGCTCACCTTTACCCGGTCCGTCACGGTCCCCCTCTGGTTGCAAGGAGAAATCGCCCAGGTGCTTGGAATTCAATGGGGCAATCTGGCCGTCATTGCCGTGGTGATGACCCTCCCGCCCGTGCTGGCGGGACTTGTGCTGGAGCGATTCATACGCCGGGGCCTGACCTTCGGGGCGATCAAGGGCTAACGACCGGCGCGTCGTCCCCGGCTCCCGTTCACCGGCGCCGTCAGCGCGGCGAGTATCGCCTCATTCGGGGCTCATCACGGCCCCACTCAATTCACGCCGCGTCCGCAAAAAGAGACTCTCCATGAAAGACGGTAGCTCTCTCGTCAATCCCGGCGCCGCCCCGGTCGGCCGAGCCAGTGCGCCGGGTCGCGTCGCGAAAGGCCCATTCCAGGCGATCGCCGGAGCGGGCTTCCGCCAGGTGGCGGCCTCGCGTGGGTAGGAAACGCCGACTGGTCCTTTCCTGGGCCGTAATCTCCGTCTGGGCGCTTGTCGTGTTTGTTCCCCTGTACTGGCTCGGGACCGTCAGCCTCAAAACCGGATTGGCCCTCAACCAGGAAACCACCTACCTGCCGTGGGTCGACTTTGAGCCCACGGTCGGGAGCTGGACTCGTCTAATCAGTCAGAGCGAGCGAGCCGTTCCCCCGCTGCTGAACAGCGCCCTCATCGCCACCGCTTCGTCGGCCGTAGCGCTGCTGGTTTCCACGGTGGCCGCGGTGAGCCTGAGCCGGTTTCCAGATCGTCGCCTTGGACCATTCTCCGACAGCACGATTTCATTTCTATTTCTCGCCCAGCGAATGTTCCCGGCCGCCCTGCTGGCCATCCCGCTGCTGGTGTCGTTTCGCGAACTGCGCCTCCTCGACACCCACATCGCGCTCATCATCACCTACACCGCCTTCGGCATTCCATTCGCGGTCTGGCTGCTGCGCGAGTTCATCCGCCGGATTCCAATCGAAATCGAGGACGCCGCCATGGTCGACGGCTGCAACCGGCTAGAGGTCATTCGCCACATCACCATCCCCCTGGCTGCTCCCGGGCTGGCTGCCGTATTCATTCTGCTGTTCATCACCGCGTGGAACGAATTCTATTTCGCGTCCGTTCTCAGCTTTTTCCGAGTTGTGACCGTGCCGCTCTGGATCAGCCACGTTGGCGGCAGGATGTTGGCGGCGGTTGTAATAGTCTCCACCATCCCCCCGGTCATCGCGGGCCTTCTATTGGAGCGTTTACTGCGCCGGGGCCTCCTTGCCGGAGGGGTCAAAGGCTGACTTCCGCCAGACGTGTGCATTCTTCTGGCGCCCGTACTCCGGGATCACGCCCGTGCGAAACCCCGTGCCCCGCTCCAGGTGCCATAATCCGATGTCGGATCGAAGTCGGATCGCAGGATGGAGGCTGGCCGCTCTTGCCACGTGTGAAGCTTGCCCTCTCCAGCAGCGTGGTTCTTCTTCTCCTATTTCTGCTTGCGGCCTGCGGCGGTGGTGACGATCAATCTTCGTCTGACGCGGAGGTTCCACCGCCGGATGGCGTGAGTTCCGGTTCTTCGGCTGGGACTTCAGTTCGGTCGGAGGGCAACGACAATCCGTCAGTCATTTTGAACAACGTCCTCGCAGGCTACGTCGAAAGCTTCGACGGTTCCGACGGCGCACGGTTCGATCTGATCTGGGAATCGATATCCAACAGCTTGCGGTCGAAGGCGATAGAGGCCGTCGGCGAGTCAACGAACAAGGGATTGCAGTTGATGATGGACCTTCCCGGGGATGAACCTGAAGGCTATGCAGTCCTTGGAATGACCGAAGACCTGCTCCTGCGTACGGCGTCATTCGATGTAGAGCTTGCGTATGCCGACGGGACGAAGCTGATTCGAGTATTCGAGTTGGAACGGGTCAACTGTACCGCCATGGGAGGCGTCCACGGCAGCGAAGGTAGCGTCGAAGCGTGCGAGGCTGAGAACGTGGTCCTCTGGAAAATCGTTCGTGTGGCCACTCGCTGACGTGCCGCCGCGATTGGTCACACGTCCAACCCTGCTTGTCTGCACAATTCTTGGGGACGCGCCCGCCGGCGGGGCCCCGGAACCCGTACGGCGTTTCAAGCATGGCACTGGCAGAGGAGGCGTTTATGCAGGATAATCGCTCCGTATGAACGCATCTTCGCGATTCCGAAGAGTCCAGGTGGCGATCGTTACCGTTGGCATGGCCGTTGTCCTCGCCGCCTGCGGAGACTCCGCGACCACTGAGGCCGGTTCGGCCGCCTCTGAGCCCGCGGCAGGTGAGGCGGCGCCGCCCGTGCAGCCGGCCACCAGTCAACCCGTCGGTTCGAGGGGCGAGGCTCAGGCAGGAGCGGATCACTTCTTCCGGAACCTCATCGCCAGCGCGCCGCCAACCGATTCCGACGGGCCCGAGGCGCTGGCCGCCTGGGACCACTTGCCCAAGAGCCAGCAGGCGAAACTCAGCGACGACGGTTCGGGCTCCCTGCATGCGGGATTGGCCGGTTTCTTGGAAATTGCATTGGGTCCCGATGACACGTTCACGGCGGAAATGCAAGAATTTGACGAAATGATCCGGCAGGCGGTGTTCTCGGTTTCAATATCCGGTCCCGGCGGGGCTACCGAGCTAAGCGTCACGTTCAAGCGCACCACCTGCGACCTGGCTGCTTCCACAAGCGGTGCAAGCTCCACCAACGTCGCTGGCACAGAAGCATGTCAGAAGCAAAACGTTCAGCCGTGGAAGATAGTGAAGTTCGAAAAGCTCGGGTGACCCGGGCGGATGCCTGGTCCTGGTCGAAGGGCCAGGAGTCGCGGGCCCTGCCCCGGGCAGGTGTGGCTGACTGCCCTTGCTCTCGTCCTGAAGCGGTTGATATTTTGAAGTTTGGTAGTGGAAGCCCCCGCGGAAGAGTCCGGGCGCCGCGAACGGCCCCTTCGCCGCCGGAGTGCCGGGCCGGGCGATTTATCCGCCCGGCTCCGTGAAGGACCGGCCGGCCGGCTGAAACCCTCTCACCGGCAAACCCCCACCCCGGCCGGCGGACTCGGGTTGCGTTTTCGGCGCGCTGGTCAGCCGCCATGGCAAGATCCGCTGCCTCACCTTGCGCCTGCCTGGCGGCGCCTTCGCTAATCCGTCAGCCCGGGCGCACTCCTGGCGGCGACTAGCCTTCCACCCACGGCCCGATGCGCCAACCAATGCCGTGCTGGATGTTGGTCGAGACCGTCGCGTCCCGGCCCAGTTCCGAAAGCGCCTTCCCGAGCGCGTCCTCGAAGGAACGCGAAGAAAAGGCGAAACCGTAGGCCGCCGCGTCTTGCGCCGAGATTCCTTCTGAAACCAGGAACACCCGGCGGCTGGTGAGCGCCTTCTTGGCCAGATACATGATCGAATTACCGCGAACATCATCGTCCCGCCGGACAAGCATGCGGGCGAGTTCTTCCAGGCTCAGATGCATGCCGTCCGGGGCGCTGGCGTGCTGGCCGTTCGGACCGGCGGCGCTCCAACCATCGATGGCCGAGAGCACCAGGATCACGGTCCCTGATTCCACCGTCGCGTACTGCCCCGCCTCCAACGAACAGAACAGCGACGACCCGAGCGCCCGTTCTCGCCCTTCGCCCGGGTAGACGACGGCGATGTCCGTCGGGTCCATTCTGGTTGTCCAAATCTCGCGCGCTTTCGGCATGGCGGCGCGATGCTCTTGCCTGAAATCGCCGGCATATACATCGACCACTTCCGCCTTACTGTTCACCAGCACGTCCAGCTTCATCTTGAGACCTGCCATCTCGGCGGCGTCATCCATGTCCATGCGCATCTGGTTTCCCTCGAGGAGAAGGAAGCTGCTCTTGGGCCACAGGACCATGGCGTGGTTTTGCTCTATGGACAGTTGCCCGGCTACCCCCGGAAGCATGATCTTGCCGCCGCCGCACCAGCCTCCATGCACCGTCGGGCTGATCTCGCCGATCCCGAGCGAGAAGTCCGCTTCGGCCACTGCCGTGTTAATCCAGAGAGGAGTCCCGCGCGCCGTGACGCCGCAATAAGTCAGGCTGCTTTCGTCGGCCGGGTCGTGGACGATAGTCCTCACCCGGTCCATCAGTTCGTCGCCGAGGTGGTCATTGACGAGGGTATTCCCGTGCATGCCGCCAGCGTAAACCAGGGTTACGTCCTCGTCCGAAATGCCGAGACTGTTCAGGTGGTCGAGCAAGACAAAACCCACGCGGTCCTGCACGCCGAGCATCTTGTCGGTGATGCGGTCGCCGGTCATGATGGCGACCTTGTCCCCCGCCTTCGCCCGCTCCGAGAGCGGGGCACAACCGATAGGATGCTCCAGCGCGTCGATGATCGCGCCGGGAAGGTCGGTCACGGCTGGAAAATCAGTCATCTGAATTTCGGCGCGGACATTCTTCGCGGGAATCTCCAGCACGCGCTTTCTTTCACCGTATTGGATCCTGTAGGACTTTATCGCCGTCATCGTCGCCATCTGGTGAATTTCCTTGAGATATCCTGGCGCGTCGGTCACGCGGCCCCGGAACTGGTCCGAGCGTCTGTGCACGGGTCGATCCGCCGAGGCCGGAAGTGACGCGAATACGCTTCGATGCCGGAAGTGTACATGCCATCACGCCGGGCCGGGTGGTACGGGCGTCGACGTAGACTCGGGGCCAACTGAGGACCCGCGAACCCTGCACGGATTTGGCCGCGGGCGGCGGGGTTCGACGTGCCGCCCCGGCGCCTGTAGCATGGGCCCGTTCCACTCGCGTAGCGAGGACCCCAGACGCTCGTGGCGATCCTGAATTACCTCAGAAGAGCGAGATCTCCCCCTGCCGTTTGGTGTCGCGCCGCCGGTGATGAATCCGCGAGCGGCAGCAGGACATTCAGTAAGCGAGAGAAGATCCTCGACTGCGGGGATCGCCCGCGACATCGTGCCCAAATGTCAGCAAAGGAATTTGACATGGGATTTCAAGTCTTCGATTTCCGCAAGGACATCCGCAACGTCATTATCGAGCCGGAGATCCGCGCCAGATTCATGCGACTGGAGCCCGGCCAGGTGGCGCAGGCGCATACCCATGATCTGGGGCAGGAGGTGTTCCTCATCCTGCAGGGACAGGCGGAGTTTGAAATAGAAGGGCAGAAGGAAATCCTGGGGCCCGGGCAGATGTGCTTCGCGGCCGTGGACGAATCGCACATATGTCGTTGTGTGGGCGACGAGCCGATGATCATGTATCTCTCAGTCACGCCGCACCTCGAACCCACGCACACGTTCTGGGACGAGGATGGCAACAAGCTGCCTCCACGCTACGGGCTAACGCTGCGGGATCGCGATCCCTCCCCGGGAACACCCGAGGAAAAGGCCGATGCCACAACGGCCGCCGCCGAAGTCCTTTGCCGCAGCGCCGCTGACAATGCCACCGCCCACGCGAAGGGCGCGACCCTCGTGAAACAGGCGCTGGCCGGCGGTGACCGGAAGGCGGCAAAGGACGCGGTGGACGACATGTGGACCGCCCTGTACGCAACGTTTCGGAGCCTGCGCGAGCTCGAACTGGCCTGGAACGAACTCACCTTCCTCTTCGCGGACGAACAGGAAGCGTAGAGCCGCCCGTTCAGCTCCGTGGAAGCCCGACGCCCGCCATCGACCTTTGCGAACGCCCCCTGACCTCAGATTCGTAAACCCGTCGCGCTGCGTCCAGTCGCGTTTGCATGGCGCGACCAGACGCAGCGGAAAGCCCTCGTGGTCGAGCAGACAACTGATTAGGCGCGAATTGTAATCGCCGTCGACAGATATGACTCTCGCCGATGGCCGGCCGGGCTCTTTGATAAACCTGTCAGACGCCCTTGAGGCGGGACCTCGCTCCCGGCTCTCCATCAGTTCGCGCAAGCCTGGCGAACACGTAACAGGAATCTCTCAACATGACACCGATGAATCGGGACCCGCGTCAGCCAGCCAGTTTCAGGGAAGGAACTTTATGCAGACCGGCGCCGGTATCTCGATCTGGTTGCCCGTGAACTCGAGTTGACCTGTTCCTGCGTCCACCGCAAACGCCACTATGTTTCCGGAATCCTGGTTCTCCGCGAGCAGGAACTTACCGTCCGGAGATATCGCGAAGTTCCTCGGGTTATTCCCACGCGTCGGCTCGTGACCAATCGGAGTCAATTCACCGGTTCCCGGGTCGATTGCGAACACAGCGATCGAGTCATGCCCGCGGTTGGAGGCGTAGAGGAAGCGTCCATCGGGGGATACATGGATGTCAGCGGTGCTGTTGAATCCCTCCCAGCCGTCGGGAAGCGTGGAGATCAACTGCTTGCCGGACAGTCGCCCGGACCGTCCGTCGCAGTCGTACACCGCCACCGTCGAGCCGATTTCGTTCAGCGCGTAGCAGTACTTCCCGGAGGGATGGAAATCGAAGTGTCTCGGTCCGTGCCCGGGTTCCGCCCGCACCGTGAGAGCCTCGTCCAGCTCTAAACGTCGATCCTCATGATCGATGCCGTACACCACAATCTGGTCCATGCCCAGATCGCATACATAAACCCGTGAATTTGTCGGGTCGATCGTCACCGAATGCGCGTGCGCTTCCCCCTGCCGCTCCACGTTTACCGAGGAGCCCTCGTGCTGGATGAAGTCGCATCGCTCTCCCGGCCAGCCGTCCGGGCCGGCGGGAAGCATGCACACGCTGCCACCGAAGTAGTTCGCCACGATGACGTACGAGTCGGTCGCGTCGACCGCCAGGTGACACGGGCCCGCGCCTCCCGTGGATTGTCGATTTAGGAAAGTCAACGACCCATCGCCGTTTATCGCATAGGCGTGGACCGCGCCCTCGCCCTGGTTATCCGCGGTCTCCGCCACCGCGTAGAGGTGATCGCCGCCCGGATCGACCGCGAGAAACGACGGTTCCTCGATGCCGCCGGTTACCGCGACCTGTTCCACCGCTCCCGTCTCCGCGTCCATCCGGCACGTGTATATGCCCAGCGAGCCCAGCCTCGTGTACGTGCCCACAAACAACGTGCGTTTCTCCGCCATCCGTCTGGCTCCTTCCTGGTTGCGCCTATGCGGAGTCTGGCTTCGATCGGCCCCCGCGCACATCACCGCCCGGTCCCAGCTCCTCTCGGACGGACAGATTACCCGGCCCTCCGTACGCAGCCTGAATTCGCCGGGGATTGGGATGAGCCCGGCGACCCGGCGAGCGCCGAAACCTCATCCGGCCCAGTCCTCCCGGGGCATCCGAGCTGGCCGCCATCGTCGGCAAATGGCAGTCGCAATCACCCGGTCGGATTCGTGTCAGAAAATCAAAGAGAGCCTGCCAGCGTTTCGAGGTCCATTTCTCCGGCCCGCCCGCTATTCTGGCAATATCTCGGTCAGTCGCCAGCAAATTGCGTCGGGGGATAATCGCGTCCGTGTCAATGATGAAATCCAATCCATCGGTCGGGACTAAGCGCGGGCCCTCGGAGTC
>CAYYTN010000039.1:0-13621 GCA_964474495.1 uncultured Chloroflexota bacterium | reverse complement strand
CGCCCCACCGCCGTGGCCGCCGCCGCCAATGTCCCCGCGATCATCCGTCGTCTCGAAAGTGGCACCCGATTGTCCTTTGCCGAACGCCGGCCACGTGCCGGCTCCTGCCAACAATCGTAGCCGCACTCCAGCCGTCCCAACGGAGTCTTTTACACGTTCTTTACATCGGCGCCAGCGCCGCCCAGGCGTTGAGCCCCTGCGACTACTCGGCCAGCAGGACTTCGTCGATTGCCGCCGCGCCGTCGAAGCAGGCGATCTCCGGGTCGGCGTTCTCGGTCACGATTGGCGATTCCACTTCTCGAATGAGGATTCCGAAGGCCTCTTCGGCCTTCGGATGCACGATGCCGCGAGCCACACTGAGCCCGTTGGCCACCGCGCCGGCCTCGTACTCGGTGAGCCCCAGCGGCAGTTCCATGATGTCCTCGACGCTCGTAACCCGGGCCGGGAAGGGCGAGCGCTGGGCGATCTTGGTCTCGCTCAGTTCCGCCGCGTAGAAGGCGGTGCCCGGATCCTGCGCCCCGGCCATCACCGCCAGCATGCCGTTCACCTGTCCCAGCGTGGCCGAATCGCGCCCGTGCATGATCGGCGCCAGTTTGACCCCCAGTGCATCCAGACCGAGCCCGCCCGGCAGCGCGCCCTGCCCCAGGACCATCGCCAGCGGCGAGCCATCCACGAGGATGCGGAGCTGGCCTTCGCCGGCCACCTCGGTGCCGGTCGTGACGGTGGTCGCGATTACCCGGTATTCGTGGGCCAGCTCGGAAAGGAAGCGCATCGCGCCGACCGCCTCCGGCTCGCCCAGCAGGCTGCGGGTGCCATCTTCCGAAATCACCCGTCCGGCGTTCTGCCAGATCAGGAAGATCGACGTGCCGCCGCCGCCGTAGAAACCCCACTGTCCTCCGCTGCCGTCGGCATCGGGCGGGACGGTCAGGCGGATGGCCGCCTCGCGGAGCTCCTCCCAATTCCAGCCGGCCGGAGGCGGCGGTTCCACGCCGGCCGTCTCGAACATCTCGGGCGAATACCAGAGCACATAGGGGGTGATGCCCCAGGGGTTGGCCCAGCGCTTGCCCTCGAAGGTAGTGGCTTCGAGCGCCAGGGGATGCAGGGGTTGGGTCTCGCGCTCGCTGCCGGCCAGAAAGCGTTCGACATCCACGATGATCTCCTGCTCCGCCAGGGTGATCATTTGATCCCGCCCGGGGAGCGCCAGAACATCCAGCGTCCGTCCATCGCCGAGGATCGACTCCACCGAGTTGACGAACCGCGCGCTGAAATCGGCCAGGTCGCCGCCCATCGACACCTGGATGACATCGAGATCGAGATCCTCGTCGGCTTCCTTCGCGTCAGCCACAGCAGCGTGGATCAGGCTCTCGGTCGGGGCCAGGAACTGGTTGCCGGAGGCCACCCCAACGGTGATGGTGGCCGGCCCCTGGGGCTTGACCGGCTCACTGCTGGCCACGATGGGGGCCGGGGGTGGCGGTGGGGTGGGCGGCACTCCGGTCGCGCCCGGCGCCGGCGTCGGCGGCGCGATCTTCTCCGCGATCTCCGGAGGCAGTTCCACCAATTCCGGCTCGCCACAGGCGGCCAGCAACGATGCTGTCATCCCCGCCACCGCCCCGCCCAGGAGCTTTCTCCGACTAATCACGGTTGGTTTCCTTTCTTCGCGTTTGTTCCATATTCAGAGTACGAGTCAGCGGACCCGTTCGGTGCGGCCGCGCCGCCAGGCGTCGCGCCAGCCGACCCGCAGCCCGGATTGCATGACCGAGCCCTGGTACAGCCGGGCGGCCAGCCGGATCATCCCGTAGGTGGAGACCAGCATAAGCGCGATGGAAAGCACGACCTCCCAGGTTTCCGCGGTGCCGATCATCATCTTCGCGGTCATCGCGAACGGAGCGACCGGCGGCAAGATGGCGGCGATGTTGGCCACCTGGATCAAGCTGTCCGGGCCGTCCTGCTGCACGGCCACGAAGGAGATCAGGTACGAGACGACGGCGATGACCATCACCGGGCCAACGGCGCTCTGCGAGTCCTCCATCCGCGAGACCAGCGAACCGGCCGCGGCGAAGATCGAGCTGTAGAACACGTAGCCCAGGATGAACCACACGAATACCGCCAGCCCCGCCCGGACGCTGAATTCGGGCACGTCGGCCAGATCGGTGATGAGGGCGGTTGCGATTCCCGCGGCCCCCACCACCAGCAGCTGAGCCAGTCCCATCAGGCCGATCCCGAATACCTTGCCGGCCAGCAGGTGCTGCGGCCGGATGGTGGCCAGCAGCAATTCGACCACCCGGCTGGATTTCTCCTGGATGACTCCGGTCATGACCACCTGTCCGTAGATGACGATGGCCATGTACATCAGAATCACGCTGACCATACCCAGCAAACGGTCGGCGCTGGAAGAAGGTGAATTCTCGTCCGGCGGGACCAACCGCCGTAGCGAGACCGACCGGTCGGCGGAAAGCACCGTGGCGGCGACATCGGCC
This sequence comes from uncultured Chloroflexota bacterium, assembly GCA_964474495.1. Lineage (GTDB taxonomy): Bacteria > Chloroflexota > UBA11872 > UBA11872 > VXNJ01 > JASLPR01. Next base: position 11,144 of record CAYYTN010000039.1, on the reverse strand, counting down.
GAAACCCCGGAGTCGGCAAGATCGGCGATTAGCCGCACCTCTACCGCGGCCGCGCTCAGAATCGAACGCTGCCACCCGGCGATGCCTTCGCGCACTACCAGCTCGTTTCCGTCCACCAGCAGCGCGTCCAGCTTGTCGTCGCGGACCAGGGCCTCACCGGCGGCCATGTCGCGCGGCAGCGAAAGTTGAATCGCCAGCCCGCTCTCCCGGGCGGATTCCGCCAGCGCATCGGAGATTTCGGGCGCCAGCGTGCCGACGATGCCGGCCCGGAACCGGTCCGGCTCGTCGTCCTCAAGGAGCCCGGGGACGAAGGCGGCGGCGGCGACGATCACCAGGACCATCACCCCGGTAGTGATCATGAAGACCCGCGTTCGTACACGCTCGTTGATCTCGCGCAGCGCCACCAGGCGGATAGCTTCCAGCGCTCTCATGCCTGCACCGCCTCACGGAAGATTTCGGAAAGGCTGGGCGGTTCATAGTTCAGGCGCCCGATGCGCCCGCCGGCGGCCGCCACCGAGCTCAGCACATCCGCGAGTTCGACATCCAGCGATACGCTCATCCGAATCAGGCCGTCCTCGCGTTCGATCTCGGTGACGCCGGGGAGGTCCAGCGCCCAATCCGGCGACGATCCATCCAGGCTGATATCCAGCCGGCGGTGGGTGGCGCGATTGCGCACATCGTCGATATCGCCGTGCAGGACGATGCGTCCCTGGTTGATGATGGCGACGTCGTCGACCAGTCCCTCGACCAGGTCCAACTGGTGGCTGGAGAACACCACGGCGACGCCTTCCCCGGCCCGGCGCCGGATGACATCTTCCATCGTCTCGACCCCGATCGGGTCCAGTCCGGAAAACGGCTCGTCGAGGACCAGTACATCGGGGCCATGGACCAGCGCCGCGGCAAGCTGGACGCGCTGCTGATTGCCGTGCGACAACGTCTCCAGCTTGCTGTCGATACGATCGCTGATGCCCAATTCGTCCAGCCAGCGTTCGGTGGCTTCGCGGGCCTCGGTGGCGCTCAGGCCGTGCAGGCGGGCGAGGTAGCGGAGTTGATCGCCGACCTTCATCTTCGGGTAGAGGCCGCGCTCCTCCGGCATGTAGCCGAAGCGCAGCAGGTCCTCCAGCTGGATCGGTCGGTCGTTCCAGGCGGCGTGCCCGGCATCCAACCGGACCAGCCCGAAGACCGCGCGCATGGCGGTCGTCTTGCCGGCGCCGTTGGGTCCCAGGAAGCCCAGCATGCGGCCCGGCTCCACGGTAAAGCTGGCTTCTTCGAGCGCGACGATTTCGCCGTACCGTTTCGAGGCGGCGGTCAGTGCCAGCAAATCCGTGTCCTCGTTCCGTGCGTGGCCCGCGCTCGGGCGACAAACTTTTCGCGGCAGTATTTCACGCGGGAATCGCGGCGGGCAACGGCCCGGGGAGTGAATCGCCGTCCGCCGTAGGGATGATTCTCCGGGAGCCATCTCTCCGCCCCGGGAACCAGTTCAGGTTGCCGGACCTCCGGACCGTGCTTCCGTGGACCGGTTCGCGCGGCGACGGGCGCTGGTGCGACCCGGCCCGGGGAATCCGCCGCAAGGGGGTGGCGGGCCACCATGAATGCGCTACTCTCGATCGATGAAGGCGCTACTGGCACCGGTCAGATACGTTCTCGGGCTCCACCCGCTGGTCGGGCCGGGGCTGTCCGCCCTGGTCCTGGCCGGCTTCGCCATGACGGCGGCGCTGATCAACGCCCGGGCGGTGGAACTGACGGAGCCGGGGACCGCGACGATTGTCGCGCTTACGTTGGCGCTGACCCTGCCGCTGGTGCTGATGGGCCGGTTCCCGCTGTCAATCTTGATGCTAACGACGGCGGTCATCATCCTCTACCGACATTTCAGCGTGCCGGAGCAGTTGGTCTCACTGATCGCGATCTTCCTGGCTATCTATGGAGCGGGAGCCTGCAGCTACTCGCGCCATCGCGACCTGGTGCGCGGCGGCGCCATCCTGGCCCTCTTCGGCTTCTGGTTCTACTGGGCGTTCACCGTTGACGTGCCGGAGTTGCCGGTCGACTACATCTTCGTGCAGGTCTACAACTTCATGTTCAACGTCTTTCTGTTCGGTTCGGCCTGGGTCCTGGGGGACCTGATCCGGCGGGGTCGCGAGCACCGGGCGGAACTGGTGCGCCACGCCCGGCGGGTGGAAGGCGAGCGGGAGGAAAACGCGCGCCGCGCGGTCGAGGAAGAACGAGTGCGCATCGCCCGCGATCTGCACGACGTGGTGGCCCACCACGTCAGTGTGATGGGGGTCCAGGCGGGCGCCGCCCGGCGGGTGCTGGCCCACCGTCCCGCCGACGCCGAAGGGGCGCTTTCGTCGATCGAGGAGTCCAGTCGCCAGGCCGTGGGCGAATTGCAGCGGATGCTGGATCTGCTGCGCCGCGACGGCGAGGCCGACGGCCTGGCTCCGCAGCCGGGGCTGCGCCAGATATCCACGCTGCCCCAACAGATGCAGGAGGCCGGCCTGCGCGTCAGCGTGCGCCGGGTCGGTGAGGCGCGGTCGCTGCCGGCGGGGGTCGACGTGTCCGCGTACCGAATCGTTCAGGAAGCGCTGACCAATACCCTCAAGCACGCCGGCCCGGCCCACGCCGATATCACCCTGCGCTACGAACCGCACGAGTTGAACCTGGAGATCCTGGACAACGGTCGTCGCGCCTCGCGTCCCGGGAACGGGGGAGACCATGGACGCGGCCTGCTGGGCATGCGCGAGCGAGTCGGTCTGCTGGGTGGCGAACTGGAGGCGGGCCGCCGGCCCGAGGGCGGTTTCTCGGTTCGGGCGCGCCTGCCGCTGCCGAGCCGCTAGGGTGAGCATCCGGGTCGTGCTGGCGGACGACCAATCGATGGTCCGTGCCGGGTTTCGGATGATCCTGGATTCGGAGCCCGACATCGAGATCGTGGGTGAGGCGGAGGATGGGGAACAGGCGATGGAAGAGGTGCGTCGCTCCGGGCCGGACGTCGTGCTCATGGATATCCAAATGCCGGTGCTGGACGGGATCGAGGCTACCCGGCGGCTGCTGGCCGCGCCGGCTGATAGCGCGCTGAAGGTCTTGATCCTGACTACGTTCGAGCGTGACGAGTACATCTTCCAGGCGCTCCGGGCCGGCGCCAGCGGGTTCCTGCTGAAGAACGCTCCACCGGAGGATCTGATTGATGCGGTGCGGATCGTGGCCGAAGGGGATTCACTGCTGGCGCCCTCGATCACGCGCCGCGTGATCGAGGACTACGTATCCCGTCCCCGGGCCCGCAAGCAGGCTGGGGAATTGGAGTCGCTCACCGAGCGCGAGTTGGAAGTGCTGCGACTGCTGGCGCGCGGGATGAGCAACGCCGAGGTCGCCGACCGCCTCGTGCTGGGCGAGGCCACGGTGAAGACCCACGTCTCCAACCTGCTTGGCAAGCTGGACCTGCGCGATCGGGTCCAGGCCGTCGTCTTCGCGTACGAGAGCGGCCTGATCGAGCCCGGCGAAGCCTAGCGCGCCGCGACGACCCGGCCCCGGCCCCGCGCGGGCGCGAACACCCGCGCCGGCCGCCGCCTACTCGTCGTCGTCGCCGCTCAGCGCCGCGATCGCGCCGATGTCCTCCAGGGTGGTGGTGTCGCCGGTAACCTCGCCGCTGGTGGCGATCTCCTTTAACAGACGGCGCATGATCTTGCCGCTGCGGGTCTTCGGTAGGGCTGAGGTGAACCGCAGCGTCTTCGGGCGCGCGAACCGTCCGATCCGTTCGCCGATGTGATTCCGCAGCTCCATTTGCAGATCGTCGCCCGCCTCGAATCCGCCGCGCAGCGTAACGAACGCGGCCACCGCCTCGCCGGTGAGGTCGTCGGGGAAGCCGATCACGGCGGCCTCGGCGACGGCCGGGTGCTCGACCAGGCTGCTCTCCAGCTCGGCGGTGCCGAGACGGTGCCCGGAAACGTTCAGGACATCGTCAATCCGGCCAATGATCCAGTAGTAGCCGTCTTCGTCGCGGGTCACGGCATCGCCGGCCAGGTAGGCGCCCGCGATCTTCTCGAAATAGGTGGAGACAAAGCGGTCGCGCTCGCCGAACTCGCCCGGGTGGCCGGGTTGGCCCCAGCCCTCCTGGTAGATGCCGCGGATCATGCCCGGCCACGGTCGCCGGATGATCAGCAGCCCGCGCTCACTAGCGCCGACGGTATTGCCCTGTTCGTCCACAACGTCGGGCTCGATGCCCGGGAACGGCAGCGTGGCCGAGCCCGGCTTCGTCGCGATTGCGCCGGGCAACGGGGTGATCATGATGCCGCCGGTTTCCGTCTGCCACCAGGTGTCAACGATCGGGCAGCGCTCGCCGCCGATCACCCGGTTGTACCAGAGCCAAACCTCGGGGTTAATCGGCTCCCCGACCGACCCCAGGAGCCGCAGGCTCGACAGATCGTGCTTCGCCGGCCACTCGTCGCCCCACTTGATGAACGCCCGCACAGCGGTCGGCGCGGTGTAGAAGACGGTCACGTCGTACGTGTCGACGATCTCCCACAGCCGGCCGAAGTCCGGGAAGTCGGGGGCGCCTTCATACATCACGCTGGTGACGCCGTTGGCCAGGATGCCGTAGACGATGTAGCTGTGCCCGGTCACCCAGCCGATGTCGGCGGTGCACCAGTAGACATCGTCGTCCTTGAGGTCAAAGATCCATTTTGAAGTCAGCGCGGTGTAGACCATGTAGCCGCCGGTGGCGTGGACCACGCCCTTCGGCTTGCCGGTGGTGCCGCTGGTGTAGAGGACATACAGCGGGTGCTCGGCGGGGACCATCACCGGGTCGCACGTTTTGGGTTTGCCCTCGACCAGGTCGTGCCACCAGATATCGCGGCCATCCTCGAAGTTGATATCGTTTTCGCAGCGCCGGTAGACAATCACTTCCTCGACCGTCGGGCAGGCGTTGTTGGCCAGGGCGTTGTCCACGTTCTCCTTCAGCGGGATGACCTTGCCGCGCCGCCACGAGCCGTCGGTGCAGATGACGGCACGCGCGCCGGCGTCGTTGACCCGGTCGCGGATGGCGTCGGCGCTGAAGCCGCCGAAGATGACGCTGTGCACGATCCCCAGGCGCGCGCAGGCCAGCATCGCCACCGGCAGTTCCGGGATCATCGGCATGTACAGGATCACCCGGTCGCCCTTTTCCAGGCCGAGTTCGCGCAGCCCGTTGGCGAAGCCGCAGACGTCGGCCAGCAGCTCCGCGTAGGTGATCGGGCGGGTGTCGCCGGGCTCGCCTTCCCAGTGATAGGCGATCCGGTCACCGTGGCCGGCGTCGACGTGGCGATCCAGGCAGTTGACCGTGATATTCAACTCGCCGTCGACGAACCACTTGGTGAACGGCTCGTTCCACTCGTTCAGGACGGTCCAGGGTTTCGACCATTCGAACTCGTCGCTGACCTCGCGCCAGAACCCCTCCGGGTCTTCCAGGCTGCGCTGGTGCAGCCCGCGGTACTGCTCCATGCTGCTGATGTGGGCGGTGGCGGTGAATTCGGGGCTCGGCTCGAACACCGGACTTCCTGCTGTCGCGCCGTCCCGGTCTTCGCTGGCCATATTCGCCTCCGTGGTGGTGGTTGCCGATTCGCATCCTGGCTTCCGCACCCCGGCCCGGGCCGTTGTTCAGATGCCGGCAAACGTTCGCTATCGCCGCCATCCACGCGGACGCCGGCAAACTGTGGTCCAAAGCATTCTAGGCACCGGATCAGCCGGGTGTCACCATGCCATTGACGTGATCGTGACGGTTGCCGCGAGACCGGGGCGACCGGTTGTTCCTATAATCGTTTTCGCCATCGGCGGCGGCCACGCTGGCAGTTGCTCCACCCGGAACGGAAGGCAAGATGTACGAACCGCAAAAGTCTGACATGTTCACGTTTGGCCTCTGGACCGTCGGCAACCCCGGGCGCGACCCGTTTGGCGACGCCGTGCGCGGGGTGATTTCGCCGGAACGCATGGTCGAGAAACTGGCCGGCCTGGGCGCCCACGGAGTCAACCTCCACGACAACGACCTGGTCCCCTTCGACGCGACCCCGAGCGAGCGCGACCGGATCGTCGCCTCCTTCAAGCAGGCGCTGGACGATCACGGCCAGAAGGTGCCGATGGCCACCACCAACCTCTTCACCCACCCGGTTTTTAAGGAAGGCGCATTCACCGCCAACGATCCCGAGGTCCGGCAGTTCGCCATCCAGAAGACCATGCGCGCCATCGATCTGGGAGTCGAACTCGGCGCCGAGACCTACGTCTTCTGGGGCGGCCGCGAGGGTTCCGAAGTCGACGCCGCCAAGGACCTCCCCGGCGGCTACAAGTTGTTCCGCGACGCGCTGAACTTCCTGCTCGGCTACGTCCGCGACCAGGGCTACAACCTGCGCTTCGCGCTGGAGGCCAAGCCCAACGAGCCGCGCGGCCACTTATTCCTGCCGTCCACCGGAGCGATGCTGGGGTTCATTGAAACCCTCGACCATCCGGAAATGTGCGGCGTGAATCCGGAGGTCGCCCACGAGACGATGGCCGGCCTGAACTTCCCCCACGCGGTCGCCCAGGCCATTGACGCCGGCAAGCTTTTCCACATCGACCTGAACGACCAGGACATGGGCCGCTACGACCAGGATTTCCGCTTCGGCTCGGTTCAGATCAAGAACAACTTCTTCCTGGTCAAGCTGCTTGAGGACAGCGGCTACGCTGGTCCCAAGCACTTCGACGCCCACGCCTATCGCACCGAAGACGAAGACGGCGTGTGGGACTTTGCCTACGGCTGCATGCGCAATTACATGATTCTCAAAGAGAAGGTCCAGCGCTTCAACGAGGACGCCGAGATCCAGGGAATCCTGAAGGATCTGAACCCGGCATCGAGCGGCTGGGACCGCATCGCCGGCGGGTACTCAGCCGACGCGGCGGCGGCGGTTAATTCACAAGAATTTGATATCGCCGCAATGGCCGGGCGGGGCTACCAGTACGAGAAGCTGGACCAGCTGGCCATCGAAATCATCATGGGCGTCCGCTAGCGGCAGGTCACCCGTCAGGCTGAGCGACCGGTTGCTACGCCCCGGGGCGTAGCGGACCGGCGGCCTCCCGGCGCGGGGCGCCGGTCGGGCTACTCTTCCTGCTTCTTGTGCTCGGCGATCACGGCGGCCTGCAGATGCTGGGGCACTTCCTCGTAGCGGGCGAACTCGGACCCAAACGTCCCGCGACCCTGGGTCATCTGCTTGAGGTCGATGGAATAGCGCTGGGCTTCGGCCAGCGGAATCTCGGCGGTGATGATGGTCTCCCCGGCGTCGCCCTGGTCGGTGCCGCTGACGCGCCCGCGCCTTGAGTTCAGGTCGCCGATCACCGCGCCGGTAAACGCGTCGGGCACGTGGATGTGGAAATCGTGAATCGGCTCCAGCAGGGTCGGGCGGGCTTCCGGGGCGCCCTCACGAAACGCCAGCGCTCCGGCCAGCTGAAAGGCTTGGTCGGACGAATCCACCTGGTGCTCCTTGCCGTCGATCAGGCGGATGCGGAATCCCGCGGTGGGGAATCCCGCCAGGACGCCTTCCTCCGCCGCGCCGCGCACCCCTTTTTCGACCGCCGGGACGTAGTTCCGGGAAATCGCGCCACCGCGGATTTCGTCCAGGAACTCGATTTCATCGCCGCTTCCGGGCACCGGCTCCAGCACGATCGTGACATCGCCGAACTGGCCGTGCCCGCCCGATTGACGTTTGAAACGCCCGTGGGTGGTCGTGGTCTTCGTCAGGGTTTCCTTGTACGGGACCTGCGGCGGAGACACATCTACCTGGGCGCCGAACTTCTGCTGGATCTTTTCCAGGGCGATGTTCACGTGCGAATCGCCCATCCCCCAGAGCAGCGTCTCGCCGGTTGCCTGGTCGCGCATCACCCTGAGAGTCGGGTCTTCCTCGGTCATGCGGTGCAGCGCGGTGCCCAGCTTGTCCACGTCGGATTTGGTGCGCGGCGAGATCGCCAGCGCCATGCTGGGCTCCGGGAAGTCGATGCCGGTGACGGCGGTTCCGTTCTTGTCGGCCACCAGGGTATCGCCGGTGAGTGTGTCGGAGAGTTTGGCGACGGTGCAGATGTCACCGGCCACGATGCCCGGCACCTCGGCGTGTTGCCGGCCCACCGGGCAGAGCACGTGCCCGATGCGCTCGTCGGATCGCTTGCTGATGTTGTGCGCGGAGGTGTTGGTCGACAGCTCGCCGCTCAGTACCTTCAGGAACGTCTGGTGCCCCAGCTGTGGGTCCACGATCGTCTTGAAGGCCAGCGCCGAGAGCTTGCCGTTGGCGCCATCCAGTGATTCGGCCGCGGTGGGCAACAGGTCCACGATCGCGTGCAGGACTTCGCCGGAGCCCAGGTTCTCGGTGCTGGACATACACAGCAGCGGGAACACCGAGCGCTCGCGGATGCCGGTGTGGAGGGCGGCCTTCATCTCCGCTTCGGTGATCTCTTCGTCTTCCAGGTACTTCTCGGTCAGTTCGTCATCGACGGCCACAACCGTATCCAGCAGTTCTTCGCGCTGGGCGCTGGCGTCGTCGAGCAACTCCGCCGGGCAATCCACCACCTTGCTCTTTGCGTCGGTAAATTCGATGCCCTTCAACCCCAGTAGGTCCACGACGCCGGTGAAGCCGGAGCCCGATCCGTAGGGCAGTTGCAGCGCCGCGACCGCGCCAAACGCCTCTCGCAGGCTCTCGACCACCCCGGCGAATTCGATGTTCTCGCGATCCATTCGGTTCAGTACGAACATCACCGGCAACTCGGCCCGGCTGGCGAATTTCCACGCCAGTTCGGTGCCGACCTCGATCCCCGCCTGGGCGTCGATGACGATCACCGCGGCATCGGCCACGCGGGTGCCGGAGAGGATCTCGCCGACGAATTCCGGATCGCCGGGCACGTCGATCAGGTTGACCTTCGACTTGTTCCACTCGCAGGCCAGAACCGCCAGACTCAGCGAAGTATGGTGGCTGACTTCCTCTGGCTGGTAGTCAGAGGCCGTATTGCCGTCTTCGATCTTGCCCATCCGGCTGGTGGCGCCGGTGGTGTGCAGCATGGCCTCGGCGACCGAGGACTTCCCGGCGCCCTTCTGCGACAGGAGCACCACGTTGCGAATCCGGTCGGAAGCGTACTGCTGCATGTCGGAGAACTCCCTTCGGTCCGCGTGAACGGCCAGCGACCCGGCCGTTTGGCGCGTCGCCGGGGTATTGAATCCCGGCGCGTAATTTCAGGTTCGGAGATTATAGTCATGTTGCCGGACGATGGCTCCGGCGCCCGCCGGCGGCGTCCGGCGGGAGGTCATCCCTGGCAGGCAGGTCCCGTTTGTCCCGAGAGAAACCGTCCCGATTGGTCGTCAAATGCGGCTCGTCGCTGTTGATGCACCCGGAGACCGGGGCCAACGATGTCTATATCACCGGGCTGGCCGGCGAGATCGCCCACCTGCTCCGGGACGGCATCCAGGTTGTGCTGGTGGCCTCGGGCGCCATCGCCATGGGCCGTTGTGTGCTGGGAGATTCCGGCGGCGATAGCACCCTGGCGCGGCAGGTGTTGGCCGCCGTCGGGCAGACCCCGCTGATGACCACCTTCGCCGCCCGTTTCGACAAGTTCGGCATCAACGTTGCCCAGGCGCTGCTGTCGCGCGGGTCACTGAACCAGCGCGACGGCTATCTCAACGCCCGCAATACGCTGATGGAACTCATGGGTCGCGGCATCCTGCCGATCGTCAACGAGAATGACGTCGTCGCCACCGAGGAGCTCCAGATCGGCGACAACGACAGTCTGGCGGCGCTGGTGGCAAACCTGGTGGATTCCGATCTGCTGGTAATGCTCACCGATGTTGATGGCTACCTGGCCACCGATGACGAAGGTCGGACCTTGGTAGTTCCATCGGTCGAGCACATCTCTCCGGAGATGATCGCCGCCGCCGGCGGCGCCGGCTCGGCCGCCCGCACCGGCGGCATGCGCACCAAGCTCGAGGCCGCCGCGCTGGCCACCTCCCACGGGGCCACGGTGGTCGTCGGACCGGGAAGCCTGGAGCGGTGCCTTACCCGCATCGTCGCCGGCGAGGCGATTGGGACGACGTTTGTCGCCACCGGCGATCGCCGCGAGAGCCGCAAGCGCTGGATGCTGACCGATCTCGCGCTGCGCGGCCGGGTCATGGTAGACGCCGGCGCCGCCGACGCGCTGGCGCGGGCGGGACGCAGCTTGTTGCCGGCCGGAGTCGTCGACCAGCAGGGCGAATTCGGGCGCGGCGACCTCGTGGCCGTTGTCGGTCCCGACGGGGCGGTGGTCGCGCACGGCCTTACGAACTACCCCGCGGCCGACCTACAACGGATCGCCGGCAAGGATTCTCGGCAGATCGCGGCCGTGCTCGGTTTTGAGCACGGGGCCGAGATCATCCACCGGAATAACCTTGTGCTGATCGGAACTTCGGTAACATCGTGATCTGGCTCGAAGAGTATTGGACAGGAAGCATCCGGTGAGTTCCACCACGGCCTCCGCGACGACTGAAACCGAAATCGTGCGCAAGGCCCGCGCGGCGAAGGCCGCCGCGCGGCCCCTTTCGGTCATGCCGACGGCGGCTAAGAACCACGCCCTCGCAGCCATGGCGATCGCCCTACGCGAGAACGTCCCGGCCATCCTCAGCGCCAACGCCGAAGACGTGGCCGCCGCCCGAAAAGGCGGTATGGAGGCGGCGATGGTCGATCGCCTCGCGCTGGACGAGGCCCGGATCGAAGGCATGGCGTCGGCGCTCGAAGACCTGGTGGCGCACCCGGACCCCGTCGGTGAAACCATCGAGGCCGGCTACGTGGAGAGCGGGCTCGAAGTGGCCCGTCGCCGCGTACCTTTGGGGCTGGTCGGGATCATCTACGAATCCCGTCCCAACGTAACGGTGGACATCGCCGGCATCTGCCTGAAGTCCGGCAACGCCGTGTTGCTGCGCGGCGGCAGCGAGGCCCGCCACAGCAATCGCGCCCTGCGCGACATAGTCTACGCCGCTTCGCTCACCGCCGGGATGCCGGCGGACTGGCTCGGCCTGGTCGAGAACACCGACCGCGCCCTGGTCGGCGAGATGCTGCGCCTGAAGGAGTACCTGGACGTCATCGTGCCCCGCGGCGGCGGCGGCCTGGTGTCGTTCGTGGCCGAGAACGCCACCGTGCCCATCC
>CAYYTN010000038.1:8672-13636 GCA_964474495.1 uncultured Chloroflexota bacterium | reverse complement strand
GGAGTCCCCGGCGGCGGCCAGCGCCGCCGACTCCGGCCCTGGGCAATTCACAACCTCCACCCGGGCGCCCTTCGCGCGCGCCGCCGCGATCGCCGCCCGCAGGCTCGCGTCGCCGCTCACGACGATCAGCACATCTGATTCCTCCGCCGCCACCACCATGTCGACCGCCAGCGCCACGCTCACCCCCGCGCCTTCCACCTGGACCACGTGGAATCCAGCCTCGCGGATTCCGCGGGCCCGGTCCGACTCACGCCCCGACGATCGCCCCTGCCCCAGGTACGCCGTCGCCCGGTGCATGTTGCGGCCCTGCGCCAGCCGCTGCAGCAGTTGCCCCAGTTGTTCGGAGCCGCCGCTCGATCCAACCGCCTGATCGACCGCCGGAAGATCGCAAAAAACTGAGAGCTTCTCTCCATTCCTGAAGAGCGAGTTGTTCATAAAGTGTCCCCGTTCGAAATGCTTTGCTGGTGTTTACTTCGCCGGCTCCGCCGGCCATCCGTCAACTGAGCAGTAGCGGTGCGATGAGCGCCAGAATCATGGCGATCGCCACCGCCAACGTCATCACCATCCACGCACGCTGAATCGTGACCATCCGTCGGAAGCGCCTGAGTCCCCCGGGCTTCTTTCGCCCTTCGGTTCGCGACCCCCGCCGATCGGCCCTCTTTTTCCTACCTTTTCGGGCCATTACCTGGAACTTCGTGGCTGCGACAATGTCGTTCGGCGAAGATAATACCCCTCTACCCGCCCGCGGGCCGACCGATCGCGACACAATCTACGATTGGCCCCCGGGGTGGGTGAAGATGGACAATTCAAACCCATGGACCCGGCAGGAGACATTCAACTGGATACTCGATACCTTGGCCGGCTCGGCTACCGGGAGGCCGCCCAGATTCAAGCCGACGCGGTCGCGGCCCGCGCGCGGAGTGAGTCCGGCGATGTCGCCTTCCTGGTCGAGCATGATCCGGTCGTCACCCTCGGCCGTTCTCCCGGCTACGCCCTCAGCGCCGAGCAAATCGAGCGATTGGGCGAGCGCGGCGTTGAAATTGTCGAAACCGATCGCGGCGGTCGGGCCACTTATCACGGTCCCGGCCAGCTGGTGGTCTATCCGGTCGTGAGTCTGCGCGAGCGCGGCAACGACGCCCACGGCTACGTCCGCTCGCTGGAGCGGCTCATCATCGCCTGGCTGGCCACTTTCGGCATCGACGCCCGGGTCGAAGCCGGTCTCACCGGCGTCTGGACTGACGGCGGCAAAATCGCCGCCATCGGCGTTGGGGTCCGGCGCGGCGTCGGCTACCACGGATTCGCGGTGAACCTCGCCCCCGACCTCACGGTCTTCAAGTTGTTCGAGCCGTGCGGGCTCGACGGCGCGCGGGTAACCAGCGTCCTTCGCGAAACCGGATCCGCGCCGTCGTTGGAAGAAGCCGCCGCCGCGATCGCTCCCTTTATCGAACGATTCCTCGGGGGATCAACCTTCGACCGGAAGGCCGTGGAGGTCCCGGCTCGTGGCTAGCGCCTCCGCCGCCTCCAACCAGCGCAAGCCCGCGTGGCTGCGCATGAAGCCGCCGCGGCCTTCCGAAGCCGAATCCGTCCTCAAAACCGTCCAGACCTTCGGACTGGAGACGGTTTGCCGGGAGGCCCGCTGCCCCAACGCCCTCGACTGCCACGCCCGCGGCACCGCCACCTTCATGATCCTCGGCGCTATCTGCACCCGCGCCTGCCGTTTCTGCAACGTCACCACCGGCCGCCCCGAGGCTCTCGACCCAACCGAACCCGCCCGCCTGGCCCTCGCCGTCCAGCGGCTCGGGCTGCGCCACTGCGTCATCACCTCCGTCGACCGCGACGACCTCCCCGACTTCGGCGCCGCCCACTTTGCCGCCTGCATCCGCGCCGTCCGTCACAAAAATCCCGACTGCACCATCGAAGTCCTGACCCCGGACTTCAACGGGCGACTCGCCTCCATCGAAGAAGTCGTCGCCGCCCGGCCCGACGTTTTCAATCACAACCTGGAAACCGTCCCGCGGCTGTCGCCCGGCATCCGGCCCAAAGCCGACTACCGCCAATCTCTGCAAATCCTCCAGCTCGTCAAGCGGCTCGATCCGGGCGTGACCACCAAATCCGGCATCATGGTCGGCCTTGGCGAACGCCCCGACGAGGTCGTCCCTGTCCTTGAAGACATGCGCGCCCACGGCGTCGAGATCCTGACCATCGGGCAGTATCTCCGCCCCACCCCCCGCCATGCCGCCGTCGCCCGCTACGTCCCGCCGGCCGAGTTCGCCGAATGGGCCCAAATCGCCCTCGACATCGGCTTTGCCCACGCCTTCTGCGGCCCTCTCGTACGCAGTTCCTTCCACGCCGACGAGGTCTTCGCCACGGCCTACGCCGCCGCCTTCTAACTCTCGCCGGCGTTTTCTGACAAAATAGCCACCTTAGAACTCGTAGTATTGGCAGCGTCGCAATCCCAGGCAGGATCAAACCAATGGCGGCCAGAAAACCGAAAGCGGCGGGCAAGAAGACCCGCGGCGCCCCGACGAAGTCCAGTCTCCCCGGCAAGGAAATGCTCGAATGGATGTACCGCACGATGGTCCGCATCCGGCGCTTCGAGGAGGCTGCCGACCGCGCCTTTCAAGCGGCCCGCATGCGCGGCGCCCTGCACTTCTACATCGGTGAGGAAGCGTCCGGCACCGGCGTTTGCGCCGCCCTGACCGACGCTGACTACATCACCTCGACCCACCGCGGTCACGGGCACTGCATCGCCAAGGGCGGTCGTCTGGACCTGATGATGGCCGAGCTTTTCGGTAAGGCAACCGGCTACTGCGGCGGCAAGGGCGGCTCGATGCACATCGCCGATCTCGACCTCGGCAACCTGGGCGCCAACGGGATCGTCGGCGGCGGTCTCCCGATCGCCACCGGCGCGGCCCTCGGCAGCAAGCTTCGCGGCGAAGACAACGTGACCGTCTGCTTTTTCGGTGACGGCGCCGCTCCCAACGGCACGTTCCACGAAAGCGTCAACTTTGGCGCCCTGCACGATCTGCCGATCGTCTACGTTTGCGAAAACAATCAATGGGGCATGGGCACCCACGTATCCGACACTAACGCCGGCAACGGGATCGCAAGTCGTGGCGCCAGCTACGGCATCCCCGGCATCGTGGTTGACGGCAACGACGTCTTCGACGTCTTCGCCAAGACCACCACCGCTGTCAAGCGCGCCCGCAGCGGCAAGGGGCCCTCATTGCTGGTCTGCGAGACGTACCGGCACCGCGGCCACACCGTGCACGACCAGGCCGCCTATCGGGACCAGAAGGACGTCGACGAGTGGATGGCTCGCGACCCGATCGAGCGGTTCCGCAAGACAGTCACCGCCGCGAAGGCGATGACCAAGAAACGACTCGACGCGATCGACGCCGAAGCCCTTGAGGAAGTTGAAGCCGCGGTTGAGTTCGCTGAGGCGAGCCCATTTCCGCAATTAGAGACGCTCTTGCAGGGCGTCTACGTGGACGTGTAGATCATGGATGCAACGAAAGCCCGAACCGCGGCAAATGGCGAAACCCCTGGCGAGCAGCGCCTCATCTTCTTCAACCAGGCCCTGCGCGAAGCCATCGACGAGGAGATGACCCGCGACCCGACCGTCTTCGTCTACGGCGAAGAGGTCGGGGTCTGGGGCGGCGGCTACAACGTCACCCAGGGCCTGCTGGATAAGTACGGCCCCCTGCGCGTCATCGACACCCCGATTTCCGAGGCCCTCATCGGCGGCGCCGCCGTCGGCGCCTCCATCACCGGGTCCCGGCCGGTCGTCGATTTCATGTACCAGGACTTCTTGGGCATCGCCATGGACCAGATTGTCAACCAGGCCGCCAAGAACCGCTACATGTTTGGTGGCAAGAACGCCCTGCCGATCGTCTACCGGGCCGCCTTTGGCGCCGGCATCGGCAACGCCGCCCAGCACACCCAGAGCCTCGAGGCCTGGTTCACCCACGTGCCCGGGCTAAAAGTCGTCGCCCCCTCCAACGCCTACGACGCCAAGGGGTTGCTGAAATCGGCCATCCGCGACGACAACGTGGTGCTCTTCTTCGAGCACAAGGCTCTCTACCGCGAGCGTGGCGACGTGCCGGAGGGTGAATACCTGGTCCCGCTTGGCGTCTCCGACGTCAAGAGAGCCGGCGCCGACGCCACGATCGTCAGCTACGCCCGCCAGGTGCAGTTCGCCCTGCAGGCGGCCGAGCAACTCGCCGGCGAAGGCATCGATGTCGAGGTCATCGATCTGCGAACCCTGTACCCGCTCGACATCGACCCGGTCCTCGAGTCCGTCAAGAAGACCAACCGGGCGATGGTCGTGCACGAGGCGGTTCGTTTCGGCGGAATTGGCGGCGAAGTCGCCGCTCAGATCCAGGAACTTGCCTTCGACTATCTGGACGCCCCGGTGAAGCGACTCGGCGCTGTACATGCGCCGGTGCCATTCTCCGAGCCGCTCGAAATGGCCTCCTTTCCCAGTGTTGAAACAATCGCCCAGGGCGTTCGCGAACTCATGCAGGGTATCTAGCGAAAAGACCCCGCCGAACCGGCGGCCGAGGCACGAAAGGTATTCGATGGCCACGCCAGTACTCATGCCGTTAATGGGCATGACCATGGAAGAGGGAATCATCACGTCCTGGCTCGTCGCCGATGGCGACACCGTCAAGGCGGGAGATCCCATAGCCGAGTTTGAGACCGACAAGATCAACGCCTCAATCGAAGCCCCCGCGGACGGGATCATCGGCGGAATAGATGCCGCCGTTGGCGACTCCATCAAGGTCATGGCCCCGGTCTGCTATCTGCTGGAGCCCGGTGAATCGGCCCCCACCGGGGACGCCGCGCCCGCTCCCGCAACCGCAATCGCACCCGCACCCGCGCCCGCGGCGCCTCCGCCGCCGGCCACCACCGCTCCCCCCCCGCCCCCCGCGGCAACGATTCCCACCCCGCCGCCTGCCGCT
>CAYYTN010000038.1:2985-8662 GCA_964474495.1 uncultured Chloroflexota bacterium | reverse complement strand
GACGGCCGCGTCAAGGCCACTCCCGTCGCCCGTAAGATCGCCGCCGAGCGCGGCATCGACCTGGCTTCGGTTCAGGGCTCCGGCCCCGGTGGCAGGGTCGTCGCCGAAGATCTAGAGATGCCGGCTCAGCCCGCCACCGTCGCCGCCCCGGTGGCAATCGCCAACGCGGTTGTACAGGCCGCCGGACGCATCAAGTCGTCGCCCTTCGCCCGCAAACTCGCCGGCGAAGCCGGAATCGATCTCGTCGGCCTCACCGGCACCGGCCCCGGGGGCCGGATCATCGGCGCCGATGTCACCACGGCCGCCGCCGCTGCCGGCTCCAGCCTGGCCTTCACCGGCGTCCGTCGGCTTATTGCCGACCGCATGCTCGAGAGCCTCGCCACCTCCGCCCAGCTCACCCTGGTGTCCGAGGCCGACGCCACGGCGTTCGTCGGCCTGCGCAGCGAGCTGGCCGCGCAGTACGAGGCGACCATCGGCTTCCGGCTCGCCTACAACGATCTCTTCGCCCGTATCGCAACCCGAGCCCTGACCGAGCACCCCAACATGAACTCCCGGCTTGAGGGCGAGCACATCGTGCAGCTGCCCTACGTCAATGTCGGTCTGGCCATCGACCAGGAGAACGGCCTCGTCGTTCCCAACGTCAAGAACGCCGACGCGATGCAATTGATTGAGCTTGCCGTGGCCTTCCGGGACGTGATCGGCCGGGCCAACGACGGTCAGCTCACCCTGGACGATGTCACCGGCGGCACCTTCACCATCACCAGCCTGGGGCCAATGGATGTCGACGCCTTCACCCCGGTGCTCAACCCGCCGGAGGCCGCCATTCTCGGTATCGGGCGCATCCAGCCCAAACCGGCCGTTGTGGAGAACGAGGTCACCGTCCGGCAGATGCTCACCCTCAGCCTCACCTTCGACCACCGCCTCAACGACGGCGCCCCGGCCGCCCGCTTCCTGCAGCGCATCAAGCAGTTGATCGAGCACCCCTATTTGCTGATCTGACCGGGCTCCGGCAGGCCGTGGGCGCGGGCTAGAAGGCGCCACCGTCAAAGGTATAGACTTGCCGGACATTTTTGGGGTTACGGAACCGCAGTCCATCGGCCAGACCCGGCTCATCTTTCCGCGACCTGGCTGGCCGACAGTGAAGACCCAGGAGGGGCACGATGGCGTCAAAGGTTTGGACAATGGATCGCCGCAGCCTGTCGCCCGATACGGGCTATGTACCCCAGACGGGGACGCTTTTTGACGCGGCCGGCTTCGACAAGCTGGTGAAGCCCGGCGATCGCGTCGCCGTCAAGATTCACTGCGGCGAGTGGAACAACACCGCCTACCTGCGCCCGGTCTACGCGCGCATGATCGTCGACAAGATCAAGGAACTCGGCGGCATCCCGTTCGTCACCGACACCTGCACCATGACCTACTCGGTCCGCTCCCCCCGCTCCACCGCCCCCGACCTGATGCTGACCGCCGAGCGTAACGGGTTCAACTCCGGCACCTTGGGCGTGCCCTTCATCGCCGCTGACGGCTACGCCGGCACCGATGACGTCGTCATTCCCCTTCCCGAGGGCTACATCCTCCAGGAAGCCTTCATCGCCAAAGCCATCGCGTTGGCCGACGTGATGATCGTCGTCACCCACTTCAAAGGGCACCCCATGGGGGTCATCGGCGGCTCGATCAAGAACCTCGGCATCGGCTGCCAGTCCAAGCGCGGCAAGTTCAACGTCCACATGGGCCGCCACCCCGAGTACGGCTTCGCCAACCAGGTCACCTATCACCGCGAGAAGGTGCCCGAGTCCTTCCTCGAGTTGATTCCCGGCGCCTGCCCGCACGGCGCCTACACCCGCAACAACGGAACCGCCGACTGGGACCCTGACAAGTGCGACGGCTGCCTGGGCTGCCTGGGCTCCATGGTCAACTCCGGCGCCTGGGAGATGTCTACCGAGAACTTCCGCGCCTTCAACGCCGCCTGCGCCGATGGCGCCCTGGCCGTCAACAAGGCCCTCGAAGGCCGCATCGGCTACCTGAACCTCGCCCTCGACGTCTCGCCGCACTGTGACTGCGTCGGGCACGCCGACCTGCCGGTCACCCCGCACCTGGGCATCTTCTCCAGCCACGACGCCGTCGCCATCGACATGGCCTGCCTGGACAAGGCGACTCAGACACCGGGAATGCCCGGATCGGGCGCCGAGGACTGGGGCGTCGACGGCATCGGCGACCACAAATTCGAGCTCCCCTCGCCGTTGATTCCCGAAGCCGGCGTGACCGAGGAAATCCAACTCCACACCGGTGTCGAGAACGGCCTCGGCAGCCTGGAGTACGACCTGATCGACGTCCCCGGTTCCGGCGACCCCGACGAGTACGGTTTCTCCTTCGACCGCCGCCTCAGCGGCGACAAGTTCGCCAGCCTCTATGCCAAAGAGAACCCGTTCCCGCAGGGACGCCTCGGCGGCAAAGGCTTCGACCGCAAAGACAAAGTGGACCTGGAGAAGGTCGCCGGGCCTTTGCCGATTCGCGAGGCCTAGCAAACTCAAACGAAATGCGGAAGCCGCCGCACCGGCTCCAACCCGGTGCGGCGATAGTCCGCGGCATGTGGCAACAGAGTTGCCGGAAAGTCAGGACCGCACATGAGTAGGGGCCAGGATCAACTTCAAGAAGCGGCCGATAGCTGTGTCGCGGCGGCCGCCTCGGCGGAGACCACCGATGACACCGGCGGTCGGTTGAAGCAAATCGAAGCGACCATCCTGGAACTCAAGGAGTCCACCTTCGCCAAGAGCGGGCTCAGCGTGCCGCTCACCGCCGGGATCGGCCGCGCCGCCAAAGCCGTCCTCGAGGCGGTCGGCGCCGACGGCGTCGACGAGAAGGTAGACGCCCTGGAGAAGGCGGTCGAAGGCTTTAGCGGCAAAGCCGGCGGCGCCGGCGGCATCGCCATCACCTGAACCCCGACCGCAACCCAGGAGAGTCCCCAACCGTGGCCATTCAAACCGACGTTTGCGTAATCGGATCCGGCCCCGGCGGATACATCAGCGCCATTCGCGCCGCCCGCCTCGGCCTCAGCGTGGTCGTTGTCGAAGCCGACCGTCTCGGCGGGGTCTGCACCAACACCGGCTGCATCCCCACCAAGGCGTTGCTGCGCAGCGCCGAAGTCTTTCGCCTGGCTGGCGACGCCGCATCCTATGGAGTGCAGGCCTCCGATGTCGGGATTGATTTCCCGGCCATGATGAAGCGTAAAGACCGCGTCACCGGTGGACTGTCCAGGGGAATCGGCGCGCTCCT
The DNA here is from genome assembly GCA_964474495.1 of uncultured Chloroflexota bacterium. Lineage (GTDB taxonomy): Bacteria > Chloroflexota > UBA11872 > UBA11872 > VXNJ01 > JASLPR01. Next base: position 5,392 of record CAYYTN010000038.1, on the reverse strand, counting down.
CAAAGACGCCGGCATCCAGGTCGTAAACGGCTGGGGTCATCTGGTTGGGGCGGGCACCGTCGAGGCCCTGGGCGAAGACTCAACCGAGACCATCTCCGCCGGAAGCATCGTCATCGCCACCGGATCCTCGGCCGCGATCCCGCCAGTCCCCGGGATGGACGCCCCCGGCGTCATCACCAGCGACGGCGCCCTCCAACTCGACGAAGTTCCCCCCTCCCTGGTCGTCGTCGGCGCCGGCGCCGTCGGCGTCGAATGGGCCAGCCTTTTCTCCACTCTCGGGTCCGAAGTGACCGTTGTCGAGATGCTCGATCGACTCGTCCCCAACGAAGACGCCGAGATTTCCGAGCTCCTGCGCAAGTCGTTCATCGGCGGCGGGATCGGGGTAAAGATCGGAACCGCCGTTCAGCAGATCGCGGGCGCGCCCGGGGCGATGCGAGTGGACATCAGCGCCGACGGCGGCGCCGTCGAGACGCTTGAATGCGCCACCGTCCTCAACGCCACCGGCCGCCGCCCGAACACTCGCGAACTCGGCCTCGAAACCGCCGGCGTCGCCACCGAGCGCGACGCGATCCCGGTGGACGACGCCATGCGCACCAACGTGCCCAACATCTATGCCATTGGCGACGTGACCGGCCGCGCCATGCTGGCCCACGTCGCTTCCCACCAGGGAGTGGTCGCCGCGGAAAATATCGCCGGCGGCAGCGAAGCGATGGACTACCGGGCCGTCCCGGCCGCCACCTTCTGCCACCCCGAGATCGCCGGCGTCGGGCTCACCGAAGAGCAGGCGACCGCCGAACACGGCGGCGCCCTCGTTGGTCGTTTCAGCTACATGGCCAGCGGCCGGGCGCGCAGCTACGGCGATACCGAAGGCCTTTTGAAGGTGATCGCCGAGCCCCGCTACCAGGCGGTGGTTGGGATGCACATCATCGGCGCCGCCGCTTCCGAGATGATCGCCGAGGGCGCCCTGGCGATCCACCTCGAGGCCACCCTCGACGATCTCCGCCACGTCGTGCACGCGCATCCGACCTTCCCGGAGCTCACCGGCGAAGCCGCCTGGGAGGCCATCGGGCAGCCGCTCAACACCCTCGCCCGGAAGTAGCCGCCCCACTCCCCAACCCGGCTCCGCCCGTCCGGCTCACCCGGTCGGCAACGTGCCCTCGTAGCTGTAGGTCGCGGAGTTCCCGTAAACATCCGTGACCACCACCGTCACCGTGCCCGGGTGTGACGTCTCCTCACCGCAGGGCGGGTGTGGGTGAGTCCAGGTCGCCGTGGTCCCGACCCCGGCAAACGTCCCGCAGGAGTCCGCGCTACGTGTCCACGTATACGTCAGTGCGTCACCATCCGCGTCTGTCGCGACCACCGTGTAGACCGTCTCCGGCGGATTCAACACCGCCGTGAACTTGTCGATCACCGGCGGCGCATTTGCCGTCACCCCCGTCGCCGTCACCAGCCCCACCGTCACCCCCGTGACGAGCGTGCAATCGGTCTTGAACGTGCCGGTCTGGATCAGCGGATTGGCGCTGTAATCCGCGTTGTCCCAGACCTTCACCGTGAAGGTGTGCTCCCCGGTGGGCGCCTGCAGATCGATGAAGATGCTCGGTTCGGCCGACGCGATCGGGCCCGAGTCATAGATCTCGTCACCGTCCACATCAATCGTCAGCCGTGTCACCCGCCGATCAGTGTCATTGCGGGTCTTCGCCTCCGCCCCGATCCGCACATTGCAGCCCTGCACGTCATACACCCCGCCGCTGATCAGGCTCGTGCTGCCCGCCGGCGTCGGGCTTGGCGTGGGCGTCGGGGTGATCGTCGGCGTCGGCGTGATTGTCGGCGTCGGTGATGGCGTGAGGGTCGGCGTCGGGGTCGGGGTCCTGGTCGGGGTCGGCGTCCGCGTCGGTGTGTTGGTCGGAGTCGGAATGCGGGTGGGTGTGGGCGTCGGGGTCGGCGTCGGCGGGCGTTCGATGCGAAACACGACCCGCGCGCCGGCGCCCCAGAGCACGAAGTTGGTGCTCAACAGCTTGCCCGGGTCGCAACTGGGCAAGCCGCTGATGGTCGAACAGATGAAATCAGCCAGGTTCCGGCCGTCTAACGGGACCGGCGAGAACTCAATGAACCAGCGGCGGAAGTCGAAATTGGTGGAGAGCTGCCCGGTCGCCGATTCGGTGCGTCAGTCCGGGTGGGTGACCGTTGCCCGCATGAACCGGTACTCGGCGCCGATGTCGGGGCTTGAGCGATAGACCAGCGATACGCCACTGGTGTCGGTCCGGTCCGAATAGTCGAGTGCCACCTGGCTGCTGTTGCTGATGATCTGGTAGCGGACGTTTGCCCCGGCGACCGGTCGGAGCGAGCCGTCGGCCAGCTCCTCCTCAACCTGCACCCCGGTCAGCAGCTGCCCCAGGTCGCTGCTGCC
>CAYYTN010000038.1:0-2965 GCA_964474495.1 uncultured Chloroflexota bacterium | reverse complement strand
GTCAGCACCGCCAGCCCGATAGTCGCCAGCAGTACCACCAACAGTCGTCTGAACAAGATTCGCCCCCGAATCGGCCATTCCCCGGCCCGGACCCGCCCGTGGCCCGGGCGTCGTCCCAGCCTCAATACTAGTTGCCGCCGGAGTCTGCGGCCACCGCCACCGCCGCGTCCGCCGCCCGAAACCGGGGCACTATACTCCTCCCGCAACCGACTGGATCGAGCGAATCGGGGGCGTGATGGGAACCAGGCTTCACGGCAAGGTCGCCGTAGTCACCGGTGGATCGCGTGGCATCGGGCGCGGGATCGTCGAATGCATGGCCGCCGAGGGCGCGAAGTTGGTCGTCAACTACCGCGCCGACCTCGCCGCCGCGACCGCGATGGTCGACGGCATCCTGTCGGCCGGTGGGGAAGCCGTGGCGGTCCAGGGCGACGTTGCCGAGGAGGCCGATGTCCGGCACATCATGCAGGCCGCGCTGGACGCCTTCGGAACCATCGACATCCTCGTCTGCAACGCCGGAACCGGGTTCATCCGCCCGTTCCTGGAGATACCGCTCGAAGAGTGGGAGCGGACCTACGCCGTCAATCTGCGCGGCACCTTTCTGTGCGCCCAGGCGGCCGCCCGCATCATGGTCGAGAAGGGCGTCCGCGGCCGCATCATCGCCACCAGTTCGATCATGGCCCGGGTCGGCGGCGCCAGCCTCTGCGCCTACTCGCCCACCAAGGCCGGCCAGGAAGCCCTGATCCGCAACATGGCCGTGGCTCTCGGCGAGCACGGCATCACCTGCAACTGCGTCGCCCCGGGCACCATCAGGACCGATTTGAACCGCCAAGACCTGTCCGACCCGGCCAAGAACGAATACATGGAGCAGCGGACCGCGGTGAAGCACCTCGGCAATCCCCCGGATATCGGCCACGCCGCCGTGTTCCTGGCCACCGACGAGGCCGCCTACATCACCGGTGAGACGATCTTGATCGACGGCGGGGCCTTCGTGAACTTCCAGTAGGAGCCGGCGCGTGTCGCCATCGGGATTCCGGACGGGCATAACCGAATGAGAATCGCCGCGACCCTCTTCCTGCTGGCGGCTACGATCTACGTGTTCTCCACCGGCGCCCACGCCTACAGCGTCGACGAAATCACCAACTACGCCTCGGCCAGGGCATTGGTCCAAACCGGCACGCCCGACCTGCGATCGCAGATCGACGCCCCCTTCCCCACCAGCCGCCTCCTCAAAGTCGAACACCCCGACCAGCCGCGCGTAACCGGCCGCTACGGCCTGGGATCGTGGTTATCGATAGTCCCGGCCTACGCGATCGCGGCGGCCGTGAGCCCCGATCCGGCGCCGGTCGGCCCCGCGTTTCCCGAGGCCAGCCACGTCCTGCCGCTCGCCGGACTGCTCTTCAACCCTCTCATCGCCGCCGCCCTGGTCGCGCTCACCTACCTGCTGGCGCGGAACATGGGCCTTTCCCGCTCAACTGGCCTGGCCGTCGCCGCCGTCACCGGGCTGGCCAGCCCGGTGTGGGTCTACGCCAAGACCCTCTCGAGCATTCCTCTGGCCGCGGTCTTCCTGCTTGCGGCCCTCCTCGCGTTGACCGGAGAGCGCGACCGCCGCGGCTGGCTCGCCGTGGTCCTGTCCGGCCTCATGGCGGGAATGGCCACCGCCACCCGACCCGAATACGCCATGTTCGCTCCGATCCTCCTGGTCGCCGCCCTCGCCTCCCGGCCCGGCCGCGGCCGGGCCTCCTGTGGATCCTCGCCTGGCTCGCCGTCGTCATCCCCGGCGTCGGCCTCTACAACCTCTACCGTACCGGTTCCATGATCGATTTCGGCTACCCGGGGCAGACCTTCCTCTGGGCCACCGACCGGGCCCACATCGGCCTCTACGGCATCCTGGCCAGCCCGGGATTCGGTCTTTTCGTCTACATGCCGGTCGCTGCGGCCGGTGTATGGGGATTGCTCACCGGCGCCGGCGAGCGCTGGGCGCGCTGGACAATGGCCGCCGTCGTGCTCACCGCCATCCTGGTCTACGGAACCTTCAACGACTGGGAAGGCGGGGTTTCCTGGGGTCCCCGCTACCTGACCGGCGTGTCGCCCCTGCTGGCGATCGGCGTCGGCTGTTTGCTTGCCGGCGGCCCGATCTCGCGGCCGGCGCGATTGAGCGTCTGGATTCTCGTCGCGTGGGGATTCGGCGTCTCCGTGCTCGGCGTGCTCTTCGACTACCAGCGTGGCTGGCGAAACCTCTGGGACGTCGGTGCCCGACCTGAGCAGATCGTTTGGGATCCCCACTTCTCGCCCATCGGCGCCCACCTGCGGCTGCTGCGGCAGTGGTTCGACGGCGCCATCGCGCCGGACACTTACCTCGGGTCGGTCCTCGGCGTCTGGACCGTGCCGGCGCTGGCCGCGGTGCTGACCCTGGTGCTGGTGGCGGCCATCGTATCCGCCACCCGCTTCGGCCTACGGGGCGTCAACCGCGCCGGCTAGCCCGGGCCGGGCCGGCGCCGGTTGTCAGAAGACGGGCGAAAGTTCCGGAGATTCGGTGAACTATCGGGCGTCCCGCGCCTCCCGCCGGCCGGATTCCCGGGGCCTTTCCACAGGGAAGGCACAGGGTAGAGGCTGGTGGGTGCCCGGGGTCCGGACGGCGGTCGAACAATTTATTGTTGCGGGGCTCGACTGATGTATACTCAGCCCCTGACAGAAGGGCGCATCGCCTTGCGGCGTTGCGCCTTTTGCACCTTAACAACTGAAGAGTGGCCGGAAAGGTTTAGTGTACGGGAGAAATCCCGCGAATTCCGGCGAGTTAGTTAACCGAGTCCGAGCTATTTGCGGAACGAGCTCTTGATTTTTAGATTCTTTTCTCCCTTTTGGGAGTGTTGGATTTTTTGGAGAGTTTGATCCTGGCTCAGGATTAACGCTGGCGGCGTGCCTTATCAATGCGAGTCGAACGGTACGGTGGGCTTCGGCCCACACG
>CAYYTN010000037.1:0-13951 GCA_964474495.1 uncultured Chloroflexota bacterium | reverse complement strand
CGGCAGAACTGTTGCGCAGGACGTAGATCGGGACGTTGCGCTCTTCGGCCTCGCGGATGGCGTCGGGACGGTTGCGGTAGTAGTTGCGGACCGTGAGGACGACGTCGGCTTCGTCGATCTCGCGGGCCTGCTGGACTTCGAGACGGGTGGCGGCGATGGCCTGGCTGAGGCGCTTGCGGCTGATGCCGAAGGGATAGACCCGCAGCGGGCCCTGGCGGACCGGCTCGGGCACCAGCCGCGGGGCCGGTTGGGGGGCGCGGCCGTTGGCGCCGCTGAGGGTGGTCCACTCGACGTCGATCTCACCGTCGGCCTGGCGGCGGATCTCGATGAGCAGGTCCTCCTGCCGCAGGAAGGCGTCGACGGACTCGGCGACGTTGGCGTGGACGGTGACGCGCTCGCGGTCCTGGATCTCGACGAGGGCGTCGAAGGTGGGCGCGGCGCGGCGCTCGAGGATGGATTTCTGGGTGCCGCGGCGGCGGGCTTCGTCGTCGCCGAGGGTGACCGACTCAACCCCGCCGACCAGGTCGCTGAGGGTGGGGTTGGAGAGCAGGTTCTCGAGGGTGATGCCGTGGGCGGTGCCGACTAGCTGGACGCCGCGCTCGGCGATGGTGCGCGCGGCGAGGGCCTCCAATTCGGTGCCGATTTCGTCGATGATGACGGCTTCGGGGGTGTGGTTCTCGACGGCTTCGATCATGACCCGGTGCTGCAACTCGGACGTGGGAACCATCATGCGGCGGGCGCGGCCGATGCCTTCGTGGGGGATGTCGCCGTCGCCGGCGATTTCGTTGGAGGTGTCGACGACGACGACGCGGTTGCCGAGTTCGTCGGCGAGGACGCGGGCGACTTCGCGGAGCATGGTCGTCTTGCCGACGCCGGGGCGGCCGAGCAGCAGCAGGCTGGTGCCGGACTCGATGAGGTCGCGGATGATCTCGATGCGGCCGTAGATGGCGCGGCCACGGCGGCAGGTGAGGCCGACGATCTCGCCGCTGCGGTTGCGCAGCGCGGAGATGCGGTGGAGGGTGTATTCGATGCCGGCGCGGTTGTCGTCACCGAAGGAGCCGACGGTTTCGACGACGTGCTCGAGGTGGCGGCGCTCGACTTCCCAGTCGGCCAGCGGCACCTCGCCGGTGAGGAAGCGGGCGATGGGTCGGCGGCCGAGATCGAGGATGACTTCGACGAGGTCCTGGTAGTCGGGCAACTCGCGCAGCGGCGCGGCGACGGCGTCGGGCAGGGCGGCCACCAGAGCCTCGAGCTCGGCCAGGTCCTTGTCGGAGTATTGCAGCGGGACCGGCTGGGGTTGAGTGCTCAGGATGGGCCTACCAGCGGCTCAATTGGCGGCGCGCTCGAAGACGGCGCGCGGGAGCGGGTTGAAGAGCCGGGCCGCCAGGTGACGGACCACCAGCAGGCGCGTGTAGACCGGCCGGAAACCGTTTTCCTCGAGGGTGCGCAGGAGCGTGGTTTCGTGGTCGCGGGCCGTGGTTAGCACCGAGCGCCGGGGATAGCGGCGCAGCCAGGCGAGGCCGAAGTCGAGCACCGCCTGGGCGAGGCCGGGCTCGTTCTGGGCGACCATGAGGCGGATCCGGTGCGGGGCGTCGTCTTCGCCGGGATTGGCGTTGCACCTGGCGCGCAGGCCGTCGGGCCCTTCGACGACGATGCGGTCGTCGGGGCGCGACCGGCGCAGCATCGGGAAGCGCCGCCGCCCGGGGAGGTCCCAGGTGCGGCTGGTGAGGTTCTCGGCCCGCTGGACCAGGGCCGGGGTGAGCGATCGATAGAGCTGCTGGATGCCCCAGGCGTCGGGCGGCTCCTGCTCGCGGAGGCCGGGCGGGGGGGCGTGGGGCTCGGCGGCGACCGCGGCGCGGCCGTAGGTGTGCTCGCGGACGACGCAGGTGAAGCCGTGCTGCTCGAAGACGTCCTTGTGGCCGCCCTGGTCGGGAATGCGGGCGAACAGGCTGACCATGCCGGCTTCGGCGGCGTGGCGGCAGATGGCCTGGAGCATTTCGGCGACGATGACCGCTTCGGAGCTGTCGCCGTTCGCGGGATCGCCCCGGCGGACGAGCATCCAGGAGAGATCGAGCTGGTCGCTTTCACGGCGTGGGTGGGTGAGGGCCAGCCCGTCGAGGCGCCGGCCGCGGTGGACGAAGGGAGTGTGGCCGGGGCGCAGCAGCGGCACCGCGGCGGCCGCGCCGGAGAACCCGGGCGACACTCTGCCGGTGTAGGGGACGACCGGGGCGATGCCGGCGTTCGAGATCACGAAGGAGCCGAGAATGGCCGGGATGTCCCAGATTCGCGGTTCGTTTACCAAAGAAAGACCTGCTCCAGCGGCGCGGCTACTGGCTCATTCTAGCCATGAAATGGTCGTGGAGGCGGGAATCGCCGGTCAATTCGGGATGGAAGGCGGTGACCAGCAGGTTGCCCTGACGGGCGGCGACGACGCCGCCGTCCGCCAGCCGCGCCAGGACTTCGACGCCGGGGCCGGTGGCGTGGATGAGCGGCGCGCGGATGAAGACGCCGTGGAACGGGGGCGGGCCCAGGACCGTGATGTCGAGGTCGGCCTCGAAGCTCTGGATCTGGGAGCCGAAGGCGTTGCGGGCGACGGTGATGTCCATCAGGTCGAGTCCGGGCTGCTCGGCGTCCCCGAGATCGCGAGCCAGAAAGATCAGCCCGGCACAGGTGCCCCAGATGGGCAGGCCGGCGGCGGCGTGGCGGCGGATCGGCTCGATGAGCCCGTAGCGGACGGCGAGCTTGCCGATGGTGGTGCTCTCACCACCGGGGATGATGAGCCGGTCGATGTCGTCGAGTTGTTCGGGCAGCCGGATCGGGCGGGCGGGATAGCCCAGCTCTTCCAGGACGGTGATGTGCTCGGCGAAGGAGCCCTGCAGGGCGAGGACGCCGGCGGTGGGAGGGCTGTTCACGATCGCCGGCGCGGTTGGGGCTAGGTCCCGCGGGCCGCCATGCGCTCTTCTTCGGGCAGGCTGGCGACGGAGATGCTCTTCATGGCGACGTTGATGCCGCGGCTGGCCTCGGCGACCAGGTCGTCGTCTTCAAAGTGGGTGGTGGCCTCGACGATGGCGGTGGCGAGCTGGAGCTGGATGGCGGGGTCGTCGGAGGCTTTGAAGATGCCGGAGCCGACGAAGACGCCCTCGGCGCCGAGGTGCATCATCAGCGCGGCGTCGGCCGGGGTGGCGATGCCGCCGGCGGCGAAGTTGACCACCGGCAGGCGGCCCAGGCGCTTGGTCTCGCGGACCAATTCGTAGGGCGCCTGGAGGCTCTTGGCGGCGGTCATCAACTGGTCGTCGGGCAGGGCCACGACTTCGCGGATCTGGTTCATGACGGTGCGCATGTGCAGGACGGCCTCGACGACGTCGCCGGTGCCGGCCTCGCCCTTGGTGCGGATCATGGCGGCGCCTTCACCGATGCGGCGCAGCGCCTGGCCGAGGTCGAGGGCGCCGCAGACGAAGGGAATGGTGAAGGCGTGCTTGTCGACGTGGTGATCGGGGTCGGCGACGGTGAGAACTTCGGATTCGTCGATGTAGTCGAGTCCCAGCGACTGAATGATGCGGGCTTCGACGAAATGGCCGATGCGGCACTTGGCCATGACGGGGATGGAGACTGTTTCTTTGATCTCTTGCAGGATCTCGACCGGCGACATGCGGGCGACGCCGCGTTCGGCGCGGATGTCGGAAGGAACCCGCTCGAGGGCCATGACGGAGACGGCGCCGGCCTCTTCGGCGACGCGGGCCTGGTCGGCGTTGATGACGTCCATGATGACGCCGCCCTTGAGCATCTGGGCGAGGCCGGTCTTGGCGGTCCAGGTGCCGGTTTCGGAGTCGGGGGTGGCGGAGTCGTTGCCGTTCTGCATGATGTCCGGGCCTCGGTGGGGAAATTCGTCGGGATCAAGCCGCTTCGGATTCTACAACGCGGCGGGCTGGATGAGCGCGGGTTTTGCCGGTGGCGGGCTAGCCGTGGCGCTCGATGAGGGTGAGGACGCGGTCGACCATGTCGGCCATCTCGAAAGGCTTGGGGATGAATTCGTCGACGCCGGCGCGGATGACGTCCTGGGCCTCCTCGAAATTGAGAGCGGTGAGGACGATGACCGGGGTGTCTTCCCAGCCGGCGGTGCGGCGCAGCACCCGCATGACGCGCTGTCCGCTGACCTCCGGCAGGCCCAGGTCGAGGATGACGGCGTCGGGCGGGGCGGCTTCCAGGCGGCCGAGGGCGGTGAGGCCGTCGCCGATGCACTCGACCCGCAGGCCGACGGCCTCCAGGTTGAGGGCGATGGTCTCGGCGAGGCCGGCTTCGTCTTCGACCAGCAGGACGGAGTGGGCGGGTGGGGCGGTCAAGCCTGGTCCTCCTGAGCGCGATCAAGCATGGCGCGACGGCGCTCGATGAGGTGCTGGCGGCGCTGGCCGCGCAGCTCGGGATCGAGCGCGGTGAGGGCGATCTTGACCGAGGCGACCAGGTTCTCGGGAAAGAAGGGCTTGGTGATGTATTCGACGGCGCCGCGTTCGAGGCCCTGGAGGATGTCGGCGTCGTCGATCCGCGCGGTCAGCAGGATCACCGGGGTGCCGGCGGTGTCCGGGTCGGCCTCGAGGCGGCGCAGGACCTCCCAGCCGTCGATGCCGGGCATCATGATGTCGAGCACGATGAGATCGGGACTGTCGCGGCCGGCCAGGAGGAGGCCGGTTTCGCCGTCGGCGGCGCTGAGCACGGAGAAGCCCTCGGCGATGATGTTGGTGGAGACGATGTCGATGATGCCGGGTTCGTCGTCGACGACAAGGATGGTCGGGGTGCTCACGGGCGGACCTCCTGGCTGGTGGTGGCGGGGCGGGCGGGAGCGCTTTCGGGGGTGGGGATGCGGCGGAAGGCGAAGCTGATGCGGGTGCCGTTCTTGTAGCGGGCGTCGATCCAGATGCGCCCGCGGTGGGCCTCGATGATGCTGCGGCAGATATACAGACCGAGCCCGGAGCCCTGGCCGTTGGCGACCTCTTCGGCGCGGTAGAACTTGTCGAAAACCTGGTCGCGGCGGTGGGCCGGGATGCCGGGGCCGTTGTCGATGACGGCGACGGAGACCTCGCGGCGGCTGGACTTGAGCACGACCCGGATCCGGAGTTCGCGGTTGAGCGTTCCGGTGCGTACCGAACAGTACCGCCGAGGTGTCTTCGTCCCCTCGGGAGCCGCGTGGCGATCCCCGGGCATCCCGGCTAGTGGCGCTGCGTTTTGTTCCGCCGGGTTGCAGAATGGTTGCAGGGTCCGGCTGAAACGGCACTCGACTATTCCAGGCGCAAAGCCCGGTAACCTGCGCCCCGTCCGACGTCTGTCGCGACGCGGGCAGACTACAGGAATCGCTCCCGCCCGAGTGCGGGTCCATCGCCATTCCGCGGCCGAGTTCGTTGGAGGGGCGGCCTAGCCCAATACCAGCGGGTACGCTCTCCGGCAGATTGACGTGCGCTTGGCACAGTGCAGCGGCGGGTGCGCTTCAGCGTGGGACGGGGCTCAGGGTTACCGCGGCCACAGCCAGCCCGCCACTGGCGGAGCGATCTACGATACGGGCCTCAAGGACGAGATCGTGGACGCCGACACGCGCGACGGTTACGGCGCCCAGCCGGGTGGCGAATTCGGGGAAGTAGCGCGCCCGGGGCGAATCGATTTCCTCATCGGGAGTGATGTCAGCTTCGAGCGTGGCCCCGGCGATGCCGACGGCGACGCGATGACCGCCCCGCCATTCCGAGGCATGCCGCAGGGTACTGGTGACAAGCTTCACCGTGTACCGGCCGGGGTCGGCGATCCGAAATCGCCAGGTCAGCGAATTGGAGTCGTCGAGCCAGTCCTCGGTGAGGCCGTTCGGGGCCAGCCGGATGCCGTCGGCCGGTCGCGGGCCGTTGATGGTGGCCAGGCTCGGGATCAAGGTGATGCGGCCGTCCGGTTGCTGGAGCGGGAGCGGATCAACCTTGGGCTTGCCATCGAGTTCCAGAGCGACGACGCCGACGTGCGGATCCGGCGCGCCGGGGGGGGAGCGTCAATTCCAGGACGTCTAGCTGGCGGGCTTCGTCGCGGGACTGCTGAATCTCAATGGTCGCCTCCGGATCGGCCAGCAGGCGGGCGCTCTTCAACCGGTTACGCAGGCCGTGCAGGACGAAGCGCCCGCCGGGCCATTCAGTGAAGAGCAAGTACAGGGTGTCGCCCTTGACCGTCACCGCACCCGAGTCGAACGGATGGCGGAAGGGGTTGGGTGAGGTGCCGCGGATCGCCTCGCCGTTGACCCGCATCCACGCTCCGATCTCGCCCAGCCGCTCGATGCTCGCCTCGGGGATATCGCCCTCGGGCGTCGGGCCGATATTGAGCAGGTAGTTGACTCCCTTGCCGGTGAGTTCCGCCAGCAGGTGCAGTAGCGTCGTTGTGGATTTCCAGTTGTGATCCTCGATCTTGAATCCCCAGGTGTCATTCATTGTCGCCGGGGTCTCCCAGGCGCCATCGACCACGCCCATCGGGATCTGGTTGTCGCCCAGGCTGCCGTAGTCGCCGACGCCGTTGCCGACGCGCCCGCTCACCAGGCAGTACGGCTGCAACTCGCGCACGAATGCCAGCAGATCTTCGCTCTGCGCTTTCGAGATCGAGTAGGGGGTGTCGAACCAGATCAGGCAGATCGGGCCGTAGTTGGTAAGGAGTTCACGTAGCTGCGGCTTCACCTTCTCGCGCAGGTAGCGGTCGAAGTCCTGGGCCCCAGTGTTGGGGTAATCCCAGTCGTTGCCGAATCCGTCGGGATGATGCCAGTCCTGGTCCTGAGAGTAGTAAAAGCCCAACGGCATCTCGGCCTCGCGGCAGGCCGCGGCCAGCTCGGCGATGGGGTCGCGGCCGAAGGGGGTGGCGTCAACGATGTCGTAGTCGCTGACCGGCGAGTCGTACATCGAGAAGCCTTCGTGATGCTTCGAGGTGAAGACCAGGTATTCCATCCCGGCTTCGCGAGCCAGGCGGACGCACTGCTCCGCGTCGAAATCGGCCGGGTTGAACCCCTCCGCCAGCTTCGCGTAATCGGCCGCGGGGACGCGGTCGCGGTGCATGAGCCAGGAGGCGATGCCGGGCACATCGCGGCCCTGCCACTTCCCGGCTGAAACCGAGTAAAGGCCCCAGTGGATGAACATGCCGAAACGCGCCTCAGCCCACCAGGCCAAGTGCTCAAGGTCGGCCGCGGTCTGCGGAATCCGGCCGCCTTCGTTGCGCCTTCGCGGACCGCTCGCCATAGCGCCTGCTTCCCCGGTTCGAAACCGCTCGGTGGGCAAACTGATCTCCCTGTGGCAGTGTACCCGGCGTCCGGACCGGTCGTTGGGATCGGCGGGTGGGCCGGCGGCGCCGAAGTCGATCGTCGCCCGCCCCGGGGACGGCTCGGCCCTCCAAGCACGCCTGCTCGGTTTGCACTACCGTAATCACCGGATTTTGACGGCTGCATTTGCTCCTAGGATCGATATGCCCGTGGCTCGTTCCGATGGTCCCTGGTCGGCGGATGGCTGATAGCCGACCCGCCGGGGAGGAAGCGGCCCGCGCCGGTCTTTCGCGACGAATCGCCACCTGGTTCGCCGCCGTCGGCGTGATGAGCCTGAGTTTCGAGCCGGTGCGGGTCCTCCTGCCGGTCTACGTGGTCAGCGAGGTCGGCGGCGACGCGCAGATGGCCGCAGCGCTCTTCGGCGTCACCGTGTTCTGGACCGCGATCGGCTCGCTGCTGGGCGGGGTCGTCGCCGACGCGATCGGGCACCGCCGTTCCTACCTGATCGGGCTGTCGGCGCGCACGTTCCTGTCGGCCGCGCTCCTCACCACCTCCACTCCTGCCCTCTTCGCGGTCATGTCGATCTTCGGACTGGGCTGGGGCTGGAGCGACACCGGGTTTCAAAGCTACGTTATCCAGTCCTTCCCGAAAGATCGCACTGCAACCATCATGGGATTCTGGTTCAGTTCTATGGGGACCGCCGCCATCGTTGGCAGCGCCATCGCCACCGCGCTGGTCGAAGGTCCCGGGTACCTGCCCATCGGCGTGCTGGGCATGGTCACCGCAGTGACCGGCTACGTCCTGATCTGGGTCACCGTCCCGAACCTGCCGGAGCGGGCCGTGGAGGCGAAGGCCAATTCCGGCGCGAACTCGCTGCGGCTGGAGCTGCCGCGGTTGGCGCGGGAGCGCGGGGTGCTGGCCTTCCTGGGGCTCACCGGCGTGCCGACCATCCTGAACGGCGCCGTTTCGGTGGCCGTTCCGCTGCTGCTTTTCGACGCCTCCGACAGCGAGGCGTTGGTGGCCGCCTACGGCCTGGCCAACGCGTTGCTGGCGCTGGTCGTCCAGCCGTTGCTGGGGCGCCTCGCCGACGCCCGTGGCGCCTGGGTTCCAGTGACAATCGGGGCGACTCTCATCGTGGTCGCCGCAATTGCCGTCGCCCTCGCCCCTAACGTCCTGGCGGCGGTGTTCGTCGCCGGGATCGCCGGGCGGCTGGGGGTCGGAATGAAAGACCTGCTGACTCCGACGATCGCCCGTGAGGTCATCTCGCCGGCGATCCACGGTCGGGTGATCGGACTCGGCAGCATGACCTGGAGCATCGGCTTCATGATCGGTTCCCTGGCCGCCGGGCCGCTAGCCGACGACCGCCCGGGGCTGCTCTTCTGGCTGGTCGCGGCCGCCACCGCCACCGCGCTGCCGCTGGTGCGCCGGCTGCGGATCGACGCCCGCCAGGCGGCCGCACTCCGCGCGGAAGACTAGGGCAGCCGGTGGCTGGCCTCCGGCCCGCCTCCGTAACCCATCCGTCCGGAACCTACCGGGACCGCCGTGCCGGGTAATCGAAGCCGTAGCCTGGCGCTAGCCCCGCTGCTCCGGCGCCGGCCCCAGCCGGTCCAGCTCCGACCGGATATCCAGCGGATAGCCGCCGAACTCCCATACCGTCTTGTACATCGCCATGATGTTCTCGGTCGGCACGTCGGGCTGGAGATTGTGGCAGGAGCAGACCACGTAGCCGCCGCCCCCACCGAACTGCGAGATTCTCGTCAGGGTCTCCCGGCGCACGTCCTCCGGCGTGCCGTAGGGCAGCACATGCTGGGTATCGACCGCTCCATGAAAGCACACCCGGTCGCCGTACTCGCGCTTCAGCATCTCCGGTTCCATGCCGTCGCAGGTCGTCTGCACCGGGTTGAGGATCGCCACGTCCAGTTCCATCAGGTCGTCCATGATTTCGACGATCGACCCGTCGGTGTGGCAGAAGATCTCGACCCCGAGCGACCGCGCCAGATCGAAGGTGCGACGGATCGGATCCTTGTAGCACTCGCGGAACGATTTCAGGCTCAACATCAGCCCGCTTTGCATCCCCCAGTCGTCGTAGGTGGGCAGATACTGGATGCGTCCCCCTCCGACCTCGATGGTCTTGCTGAGGAACTCGCACTCCCAGTCAGCGCAGCGCTCGGCGAGCGCGCGAGTGAAATCGGGCCGCAGGCCGAGATCGAGCATGCACCCTTCCATACCGCGCAGGAACCAGTGCCGGGCGAAGATGATGTGGAACCCGCCGTAGATTGAGAAGCCGTCGTAGGCGTCAAGATCGCGGGAGAACTGCTCCCAGTCGTACACGTCCAGATCGGGGAACGGGAATCCGCGCAGGCCCTCGATGGTGTCGATTTCGGCCATCGGGGCGGTAATGCGTTCCCGGTACCCGCCTCCGCTCGGATGCACCTGCCAGGTCTGTCGGCATCCCCACTCGTCAACAAAATCGCCGTCGGGAAGATACTGTCTGGCCCCGTCCTTCACCGGGACGGGAACGTGGACCATGTCCACTTTCAGGTATCGGCGTAGCGCCGGCAGATCTGGCAGGCCGAGCTCCGCCATCAGGCGTGCGTTCACCTCCGGCGTGGCCCAGTAGTCCAGCGGCACCCGGTCCGGCTCATCCAATGCGACAGTGGCGGCGACCCGCTGGCGAGAGTTCAACTGGGTTTTGCTCCTGTTCCTACCCGAGCGTCTAGGAGTGCGTGTCCGGCGGCGGCTCCGGCGGCAGTTCGGCGACCAGCGCGCCGACCGTAAGCACCATGGCAGCCACTGAGGCAGCGTTCAGCAGCGCCGAGCACACCACCTTCGCCGGGTCGATGATGTTGGCCTTGCGCATGTCGGCGTGGCGTTCACCGACTACGTTGAAGCCGAAGTCGGGATTCTTGCGGGAGCGTTGGCGGCGACGGACGCCGTCCACTATCACAGAGCCTTCGAGGCCGGCGTTCTCCGCGATGCGGCGGATCGGCGCTTCCAGCGCCTTGCGGACCGCGCGGATTCCGGCGGCTTCGTCGTCACCATCGGATGCCATGTCGGCCAGGGCGTCGGCGGCGTTCAGAAGGGCGACGCCGCCGCCCGGGACGGTCCCCTCCTCCATCGCGGCGCGGGTCGCGTTGAGAGCGTCCTCGATCCGGAAACACTTCTCCTTGATCTCGATTTCGGTCGCGCCCCCCACCCTGATCACCGCGACCCCGCCGGACAGCGCTGCCAACCGGCCCTCCAGGAACCGGCCCTCACTGTCTGATCGCGCCTCCCCCAGCCGGGCCTTCGCTTCTTCGATCCGCCAGCCGATCCGCTCGCGATCACCCGGGCCGCCGACGAGGATCGTGCTCCCTCTGTCCACAACCGCCCGCCGGCATCGACCGAGATCGTCCAGGGTGACCGAACTCAAGGGACGACCCACGTCGGTGGAGATGACTGTACCGCCGGTTACGGTGGCGATGTCTTCCAGGCCTTCGCGGCGCCGGTCGCCGAAGTCGGGGCCGCGGATCGCGGCGCAAGTCAGTTTGCCCTGGAGCCGGTTCATCACCAGCAATGCCAGCGCCTCGTCCAGCACATCGTCCGCGATCACGAGCAGCGTGTGCGGACCACTCCCCGGCAGCCCTTCCAGCGTCGGCAGGATGTCCGCCGCCCGGGTCAGAGCCGCATTGGCGATCAGGATGTACGGCTCCTCCAGTTCCACCCGCCGCTCCTCGTTCGACATGAAGAACGGTGAGAGGTAGCCGCGATCGATGCTCATCCCCTCCACTCGCTCGATTTCGAGCTCCAGCCCGCGCGATTCCTCCACCGAAACCGCCCCGTCCCGCCCCACGTGTTCCACCGCGCCAGCGACAATCCGGCCGATCGATTCGTCCGCCGCCGAAATCGTCGCCACGTGGGCTATCTCTTCCTGATCCCGCACCGGCCGCGCCTGCCCGCGCACATGCGCGATCGCCGCGTCCGCCGCTCGGCGGATTCCGTCTCGCATCGGCATCGGATTCGCCCCGACTGCCACCGCCATCAGGCCTTCGGCCAGGATCGCCTGCGCCAGCACTGCCGATGTTGTAGTCCCGTCACCGGCCACGTCGTTGGTGCGACTCGAAGCCTCCTTGATGAGTTGCGCCCCCATGTTCTCGAAGGAGTCATCCAACTCGATCTGGCGGGCCACCGTGACACCGTCATGGGTCACGATCGGCGCCCCGAACCGTCGCCCGATCGCCACGTTCCGACCCCGGGGGCCCAGCGTCGATCCCACCGCCTCCGCCACGATATCCATGCCGCGCACCAGCCGCGACCGGGCGTCGGCATCGAAGGAGATTTCCTTAGGCATCCCGGTTCCGGGTGGCGATGACTTGCGTTCTCCCTTGCTGGCTCGGGAGCAACCCCGAGAATACGGCTCTTACTCTATCGGGGACTCGTCGGACAACATAGCGGCGTAGTCCCGAGCGTCAAGATCGCGTTCGGCGGGCTCGATCGGTGGGATGTGCGCGATCACGGTCCGCGTCGTCAGCAGCGACACGGCCGCGCTCACAGCGTGTCGCAACGCCGCCCGTACTACCAGCAGCGGATCGATGATCCCCGCCTCGAACAGGTCCCGGAATGAACCGCTGAGGGCATCGTACCCATGGCCATAGGGCTCCGTCAGTGCCCGCGGCAGCAGCGCCGCCGGAGCCACTCCGGCGTTTTCCAGGATCGTGCGAAACGGTGCTTCCAGCGCATTTCGCAAGATCGTGGCACCGTCACTATCGCCCGGGTCGGTGCCATCGTCTAGGGCGTGGGCGGCGTGGAGGTAGGCGCTGGCGGCTCCGGCCAGGACGCCCTCGGCCATTGCAGCTTGACCGGCCCGGACGGCGTCTTCGGCCAGCATCCGTACCGCCGTCCGCTCCACCGCCGTCGCCGCCCCGATCTCGACTATGGCGACCTTTCCACTCAGGCTCATCAGGCGCCCTCGCAGAATCTCGCGGATGACCTTGCGGCGGGTGTTTGCCAACGCTTCCGCCACCGCATCGCGGCGCTCGGCGATTGCACCGGGATCGCCGGCGCCACCGACCACGCTGGCCTGGCCGGCGGTCGCCGACACCCGATCTGCAAGCCCGACCTGTTGCCGGGCAATGTTCGCCAGCGTCACGCCGGTCTCCGGCGAGATCAACGTTGCTCCCGTCATTGTTGCCAGATCGATCAGGATTTCGCGATCGCGTTGATGCTCCGCCGGAGCTCGAATTGGCAATGCCTGCAGCGTCCCATTCTTCATGTTGGCTAGCAGGAAGCCGAGCACGTCGTCGCCGAAAGCCGGCGCTACCAGCACCACGCGGCGGGGCCCGTCTCCAGCCATTCGATCCAGTGCAGCGACCAGGTCCTCGGCGCCCGCGAGTTGCCGATCGGAAACCAGGATCAACGGCTGCGCGAGTTCCGCGAGCCCCGGACCGGTGCAGAAAAGATGCGATGCGTACCCGTACGGAAACTTCATTCCGGCCACAGCGCGGACGCCGGTGGTCAGCCCGGGCCCGTCCCGCACTTCCACCGCGTCATCCCGGTCCACCAACTCGAAGGCCCGGCGGACCGCGGCCGCGATGTCAGGATCGCCGCTTGAGACGAGGCCCACCCACTCGATCTCCTCGCCTGACTGAATGGGTCGTGCGAGCCCGGTGAGTTCTCGGTCCACGATCGCGGCGGCGCGCTCGATCTGTCCGCGGAGCAGCATGGGGTCGGCCCCCCAGGCGGTGGCACGCGCTGCACCGCGCAGCACGGCCTGGGCCAATACTGTGGCCGTGGTGGTACCGTCGCCGACGGTCTCGCCGGTTTCGAGCGCCGCTTCGCGCAGAATCTGCGCGCCAACATTCTCCACCGGGTCCGGCAGATCGATGTCGCGGGCAACGGTGGCCCCATCGTCGACGATCAGCGGACGCCGGGCGTAAGCCGGCGTCTTGCGTTCCAGGCCGGCGGCCCGGCCGGCCGGCCCCAGTGTCGTCTTGACCGCGTCGGCGAGGGTGTCAGCTCCCCTTCGCAAAGCCGCCGGCCCAGACTCGGCGGTGACAATCGCGATTCTGCCCGGTAGCCGCCGGGGGGGATTCTCGTCCCGGTCCGGGAGTTGCGGCTCCGGCGTGTACCGGACCGCCGCGTCCGTCATCAGCAGCGCCGTCGCCACGCTGGCTGCGCTGCGCAACGACGAACGCACGACCGTCAACGGATCCAGTACCCCCGCCCCAAACAGGTCTACGTACTCGTGGGTGCGGGCGTCGAATCCGACGTTCAGATCTTCCGCAGCCCGGAGCCTTTCCACTACCCGCGCGCCTTTTACGCCGGCGTTGGCGGCGATCTGCCGCACCGGTTCCGCCAGCGCCCGTCGCACCACATCCACTCCCACGGCCTCGTTGCCGGTCCCGTTGAGGCTCTCCAGCGCGCGCTCGGCGTGCAGCAATGAGACCCCGCCGCCGGGAAGCGCCCCACCCTCCAGAAACGCCAGTGCCGCCGCCACCCCGTCCTCCACCCGGTGGCCTACTTCGCCCAGTTCAGTCTCCGTGGGCGCGCCCACGGAGAGAATGGCCACCTTGCCGTTCAGCCGCCGGGCCCGCTCAAGGATGCGATCGGCCTCCAACTGGCCTCCCATCGCCTCCGCGTCCTCATGCAGCAGTGCGATCCGGGCTGCGACCTCGGCGGCATCCCCGCACGGCTCGGCGATCACAAACTCATCCG